>USPT01000249.1 GCA_900556705.1 uncultured Collinsella sp. | reverse complement strand
CGGTGACGCGCATGGCCTGGTACACGTAGCTGCGGCCCGAGAGCGGGTCGCGGATGGCGCCGCCCACGCAGGTGGCGGCACCGCCGAAGGGCTCGATCTCGGTCGGGTGGTTATGGGTCTCGTTCTTGAAGAGGAACAGCCAGTCCTGGTCCTCGCCGTCGACATCGACCTTTACCTTGACGGTGCAGGCGTTGATCTCCTCGGACTCATCGACATCGGTCATGACGCCGGTCTTCTTGAGGTACTTGGCGCCGATGGTGCCCATGTCCATGAGGCAGACGGGCTTGGCGTCGCGACCGAGCTCATGGCGCATCTCCATGTAGCGGTCGAAGGCCTGCTGCACCACGGCGTCGTCGATCGTCACGTCATCCAGGACGGTGCCGAAGGTGGTGTGACGGCAGTGGTCGGACCAATAGGTGTCGATCACGCGGATCTCGGTGATGGTGGGGTCGCGATCCTCATCGCGGAAGTACTGCTGGCAGAAGGCGATGTCCGCCTCGTCCATGGCAAGGCCGCGATCGGCGATAAAGGCGGCAAGGCCGGCCTCGTCGAGCTCGCGGAAACCGTCGAGCACCTCGACGGGCTGGGGCTCGGGAGTCTCCATGTACAGCGTCTCGGGCAGGTCGAGCGAGGCGATGCGCGCCTCGACGGGGTTCACCACGTAGTGCTTGATGGCATCGATGGCGGCCTCGTCCAGAGCGCCCGAGATCATATAGACCTTGGCGGAGCGCACGGCGGGGCGCTCGCCCTGGCTGATGAGCTGCACGCACTCGCTGGCGGAGTCGGCGCGCTGGTCAAACTGGCCAGGCAGGAATTCGACGGCAAAGACGGCGCCATCGCTTGCGGGGAGCTCGTCGTAGGTCACATCGACCTGTGGCTCGCTAAAGACGGTCGGCACGCAGGAGCGGAAAAGCTCCTCGTCGATGCCCTCGACGTCGTAGCGGTTGATGATCCTCAGGGCCTCGATGCCCTTGATGCCGAGAATTTCGGTCAGCTCGCCCTTGAGCTGCTGAGCCTCGACGTCGAACCCGGGTTTCTTCTCCACGTAGATACGAGAGACCATTGGTTCCTGCCTTCCTGATCGGTTGGGCGTACGGTACGGTATGCGGCAGCGGTCGGTTTGCGGGGCAAGCCTCGCGGTCGCCTTGAGCCACATGTTTGTAAACCTCACTATGATACGACAGCTCGCGGCGCGTTGAGGACGGCGAGGGTGCTACAGTGAAGCGCAAACAAGAGAAAGGCATCACATGGCATTCGTTTCACTCGCCATCATCGCGCTCGTGGCCTTTGCAAGCCCCTTCATCGCCTCGGCGATCCCCGGGAAACCCGTTCCCGAGACGGTCTTTTTGCTCGTGCTCGGCGCGGTGCTGGGACCCCATATGCTCGACATTATCCATGTAGATGCCGAGGTCTCGCTCGTGTCCGAGCTGGGCCTGGCCTTTTTGTTCCTGCTTGCCGGCTTTGAGATCGACCCCAAGAGCATCACGGGTGTGGAGGGGCGCTACGGCTTGGCGACGTGGGTCGTCACGTTTGGTATCGCCTGGCTTGCCGTGCGCTTTACCCCGTGGTTCTCGGTCAGTCATTTCGACGGTATCGCCGTGACGCTTGCCCTTACTTCCACGGCGCTCGGTACGCTTGTGCCCATCATGCGCGAGCGCTCGCTCACCGGCACGCGTGTGGGCGACTCGATTCTCGCGTATGGCACTTGGGGCGAGCTCGGTCCCGTGCTCGCCATGTCGGTGCTGCTGTCTGCCCGCACCGGCATCCAAACGCTTGTAATCCTTGGCTTGTTTGCGGTGGTCTGCGTGTTGCTGGCCGTGGTCCCGAGCCGCTCCAAGCGCGTCGGCAGCCGCTTCTTTGCGTTTGTCGAGGAACGCGCCGATACCACGTCGCAGACCTTCGTGCGCCTGACGGTGCTCATCCTGGTCACGCTCGTGGCGTTCTCGGCTGTCTTTGATCTCGACATCGTGTTGGGTTCTTTTGCCGCCGGCTTTGTCCTGCGCT
>USPT01000248.1 GCA_900556705.1 uncultured Collinsella sp. | reverse complement strand
TCCCACCACACGTCGAGGATGTCCTTATCGGCCTTGAGGTGATGGCCGCCGCACTTGGGGCAGACACAGGCCTCGCCCAGGTAGCTCTCGGGAGCGTCGGTGAACCAGGCGTCGGAGCCCTTCTCATGGAAGAGCTTGATGACGGCGTCGAGCGTGGCGTCGTTCATGACCTTCTCGCCGCAGTCGGCGCAAGTGTAGCTGGGGATGGGCACGCCCCAGTTGCGCTGACGGCTGATGCACCAGTCGGGACGCTGTTCGACCATGGCACCGATGCGGTTGGCCGCGTGGGCCGGATACCACTTGACGTTCTCGCGGACCTCCTTGCCAGCCTGCTCGCGCAAGCCGGTCTTGTCCATCGAGACAAACCACTGGTCGGTAGCGCGGAAGAGCACCGGGTGCTTGCAGCGCCAGCAGTGCGGATAGCTGTGCGTGATCTTCTTCTCGAGGACCAGGGTGCCGCGCTCGCGCAGGAACTCGATGATATGCGGATTGGCCTCGTCGGTATCCATACCGCTGAAGGGGCCGCCGGTGCCAAACTCCTCGCCGGTGTAGAACTTGCCGTCGTCATCGACCGGCATGCAGATGTCGGTGATGCCCTCCTTGAGGCAGGCAAAGTAGTCGTCGACGCCATGGCCAGGCGAGTTGTGGACGATACCGGTACCGTCATCCACACCGACGTAATCGGCCAGCAGCGCCACGCCCTCAACACCGTCAAAGATCGGCTGCTTGTAGTGGATGAGGTGGAAGGTCTCGGCGGGAACCACATAGGGCTTGCCGTCGACCATAACCGGGGTGTACTCCCAGCCAAACTCCTCGCAGCACTTGGGAGCCAGGTCCTCGAGCATGACCTCGGCACGGCCATCATGCTCAACGGCGACATAGGCGGCGCCGGGCTTAAGGGAAACGGCCTGGTCGGAGGGGATGGTCCACGGCGTGGTCGTCCAGATGATAAAGTCGACCGGGCCGTCGAAGTTCTCGAGGCCGGCGGGCTTGGAAGTCATCTCAAAGCGAACGAAGATGGAGGGGCTCGTCTCGTCGGAGTACTCGATCTCAGCCTCGGCCAGCGCGGTGTGGCAGTGCTTGCACCAGTGAACCGGCTTGTGGCCGCGATAGATCATGCCCTTATCGAACATGGCCTTGAAAACCTCGATGTCGGCGGCGTCATGCTGGTGATAGAGCGTCAGATAGGGGTTGTCCCAATCGCCGAGCACGCCCAGGCGACGGAAGCCGGCCTTCTGCAGCTCGATGTTCTCGACAGCGAACTTGTTGCAAAGCTCGCGGATCTTAGCCGTGGAGGTCTGGTTGAACTTCTCGGTGCCGAGCTTCTCCTCGACCTTATGCTCGATCGGCTGGCCGTGGCAGTCCCAACCGGGGACATAGGGAACCTCATAGCCCTGCATCATCCAGTAGCGGTTGATCATGTCCTTGGAGATCTTGTTCATGGCGTGGCCGATGTGGATCGGACCGTTGGCGTACGGAGGGCCGTCGTGCAGCACGAACTTCTTGTGACCCTCGTTCTTCTTCAGAACCTGCTCGTAGACCTTGTTGTCCTGCCAGTCCTTGAGTCGCTTGGGCTCGGACTTGGAAAGACCGGCACGCATGGGAAAACCGGTCTTGGGCAGATTCATCGTCTGCTTGTACTCGTTTGCCACGGTACCCCTTTCATGTCGTGGGCGCGCACGCCCGTTGGGCACCAAAAAGGCGCCCGTCCCTGCAAGCTGGGACGAAGCGCCACAAAAACGGGCTGTACGCCCGCAAAAGCTCTTCGCTTAACCACCCAGCTTAGATGCCCTCGCCCGCGTAATCGCGCGCTCGCATCCGTTACTCGGCTGGCCTGTATCGACGACCATCTCGGCGATATCTACTAAGACGTGCCCATGCGGCGCGTCCGTTGGGACCGCAGCTCCGGGGTGATTTTCATCGGTCGCATGCACGGGTTCTCAGCGCTCCCCGCTCTCTGTAGCATGCGGACGGCCGACTACTCGTCCCCATCAACGCTTATGCGGAGTAT
>USPT01000247.1 GCA_900556705.1 uncultured Collinsella sp. | reverse complement strand
CGCCCATGGCTTTTGAGCCCGCTCAACATAGCTTTATCACGCTCGAGGGCGTCGATGGCGCCGGCAAGTCCACGCAGGCGCGCCTGCTTGCCCGCGCGCTCGAACTCGCTGGCTACCAGGTTGTGAGCCTGCGCGAGCCGGGCGGTACCGCCATCAGCGAAAAGATCCGTGCTCTGCTGCTCGACCCCGCCAATACGGCGATGGGCGACACTTGCGAGCTGCTGCTGTATGAGGCCGCCCGTGCCCAGCTGGTGCACGAGGTCATCGCGCCTGCCCTTGCTGCCGGCAAGGTGGTCCTGTGCGACCGCTTTTACGATTCCACAACTTGCTATCAGGCGTTTGCCGATGGCCTCGATCGCCAGATAGTGCGCGATGCCAACAACTTGGCCGTCGCGGGGACGCACCCGGCGCTCACACTCGTCTATCACATCACGCCCGAGCAGGCGGCGCTGCGCATGGCCGACCGCGGTGCGGCAGATCGCATGGAGGCCAAGGGCATGGCCTTCCAAGAGCGTGTCTACCAGGGATTTTGCGCCATCGCCGCCGAGGAACCAAACCGCGTAAAGCTCATCGACGCGACCGCGTCCATCGAGGACGTCTTCGCGCAGACGGTCGAGCAGGTTCGCGCCTGCGGCCTCGACATTTCTCAGGACGCCGTCGCCGCCGCGCTTGCCAAGGAGGCCGAGTAACATGACCCCCGCTCAGGCAAGCCTGCTGGCCAAGCTTGACACTCAGGAACGCGTGCGCGACTTTTTGACCAATGCCGTCGCCAGCGGTCGCGCATCGCACGCCTACCTGTTTTTGGGCGCTCCCGGCGCCGGCAAGCTCGATGCCGCATGGGCGCTCGCCCAGGCCTTCCTGTGCGAGCAGGACGGCTGCGGCGCATGCGACAGCTGCGTGCGCGTTGCGCGGCACACACATCCCGACGTGCACTATTACACGCCCGAGAGCGCCACGGGCTACCTCATTGCCCAGACCCGCGAGCTGCTCGACGACGTGCCGCTGGCGCCCATCCGCGCCAAGGCCAAGGTCTACATCATCGACCGTGCCGAGCAGCTGCGCGCCAACACCGCCAACGCACTGCTCAAAACACTCGAGGAGCCGCCCGAGGGCGTTATGTTCATCCTGCTGGGCACCTCGACAGACGTGATGTTGCCCACCATCGTGAGCCGCTGCCAGTGCGTGCCGTTTCGACTGGTGTCGCCCGCCGTGGCCGCACGTGCCGTGAGTCGCGCGACGGGTCAGGACCTCGCGCGTTGCCGCATGGCGGTCGCCGTGGCGGGAAGTCCCACGCGCGGCATCGAGTTCCTTAAGAGTGCCGAGCGCCAGGATGCCCGCCGTCAGATGGTTCGCGCCGTCGACTCGCTCATCGCTGCCGATGAGGCCGATGTACTTAGTCGTGCCAAGTCGCTCATTGTCGCCGTCAAGGCACCGCTCGCCGAGGTCAAGTCCACACAGGAAAAGGTGCTCGAGCAAAACGCCGACTACCTGTCGCGTGGAGCATTGAAGCAGCTTGAGGACCGCAACAAGCGCGAACTCAACGCGCGCGAGCGTTCGGGTATCATGGAAGCGCTGGCGAGCGCGCGGACGCTCATGCGCGATGTGCTGCTGACGCTTCAGGACGAGGCAGCCGACGTGGTGAACGAAGACGTGCGCGACACGATCGGTCGGCTTGCCGCCGCGACCAATGTTGCGGGTGCCACCCAGGCGCTCGAGGCAGTCGCGACCGCCGAGCGCAACATCGCCAGAAACGTTACTCCCCAGCTGGCCATCGAGGTCATGCTGTTCGATATCAGGAAGGCACTGAAATGCCGTTAGTCGTACCCGTTAAGTTTACCTACGCCTCGCGCGACCTGTGGTTCGATCCGCAGGATCTGGATATCCTCGAGGCAGACTACGCTATCTGCTCCACCGAGCGCGGAACCGAGATCGGCCTGGTTACGGCCGATCCCTTCGAGGTGCCGCAAGACGAGATCGGTCAGCCGCTCAAGCCCGTGCTGCGCGTGGCGAGCGACATCGACCTGCAGCTTGCCG
>USPT01000246.1 GCA_900556705.1 uncultured Collinsella sp. | reverse complement strand
AACCCGCGACCCCAACCTTGGCAAGGTTGTGCTCTACCAACTGAGCCATGTCCGCTTGCGGGTTATTAATTTACGCGAGTTGTCCAAAAGACGCAAGTACTTTTTTCAAAAAACTTGTCTGCCGCACGTTCTTAGTAGCCAAACGCGCTAAAGCGATTGGCTAGGCACACGATTCCAACGCTCCGCTAAACAGCTTCACCATCTGCACGCGCGTGCCGGCGCCGTCCGTACGACGAGCAACCTCCACGTTATCGACGAGCATACGCATAAGCTTGATACCACGGCCGCGTTCCTCAGATGCGACCGGCTCGCTCGTTTCATCGATAGAATAGCCGGCACCTCGATCAAGCACCTCAACCACAACGCGATCGCCATAGGCCTGAACCGTCAGGACGCACCCGATACCGCCCGCATGGTCATAGGCATTACCCAGCGCCTCCCCCGACGCCAATGCGACATCGTAGCGCTCGTCACGACGCAACGGAAGCGATTCAAGAAGTTCGGCGATGCGATGTCGGTAGTATGGAAGATTCTCGATACCCTGACGGACCTCGACGCTCTTACTCCAGCGAGGCAGCTCCCCCACCGGAATGGCGGGAATAGACTCCCGTGCCGGCCCCGCGACATGAAGGATATCGACAAGACGAGCAATCTCCAAAAAACGAACAACTTCACCTGATGCATTGACGAGCGAAAGCAGGCCTTCTCGCCTCATGAGCTCACGAGCGCGCGTAAGCAGGAATGCCAAGCCCGTCGAATCGATAAAGCTAACAGCCTGACAGTTGATGACGACACGACGCACGCCGCGGCCAATCAAAGCATCCAACCGCCGACGCAGCGCAGGCACCGTGGCGATGTCGATATCGCCTGGTGGCGTCAAAACCGCTATGTCATTCCACTCATTCATACGACCATGGTTCCCCAAAAGAGCTCGCTCGATGCATACATATCTGCAGCTGCGCAGATTTTGCCCGTCAAGTATCGCGGTCTACGATCGACCCCGTAAAAACTCAAGGGAAACCAGCGCAATGTCATCGTCCAGCGCCGACTCGGTAAAGCGGTCAAGCTCTCCCAAGACCTTACCGCAGATTCCCGATACACCCTCACCCGAGACAGAGAGCAAAAGGTCACGAAGGCGCTGCTCGCCAAAGAAAGCACCCGAGCGATCACGTGCTTCGATTGCTCCGTCGGTATACATGAATAGCATGTCACCAGGAGCGAACGTAAACACGCCTGTCTCGTACACCATGCTCTCAAAGGCACCGATCACGCCCGATTGGCACCCAAGGAGCTCCACTTCTCCCCCTCGGGTTTCTCCGCCGCCAAGCGGCGTCGACGACGGTCTAATGACCATAGTGGGAGGATGTCCCGCAGAGCAGTAGGTAGCGCGACCCGCTTTAAGATCAATCTTGGCGATAAACGCCGTCACGAACGTCTCGACCCTCGAAAAGCCCATGAGCATGCTATTGAGCGAGCGGGCCATACGGGCGGGCCCAGCACCCTCCCAGGCATAGGCCGTCAGCGCCGTCTTGACGAGCGCTGACATCGACGCCGCCTCGATTCCTTTGCCGGATACATCGCCCAAAATCATAACGGCGCAATCGTCGGGAAGACGGACAAGAGTATAGAAGTCGCCGCCAACCAACGCCGAATTCGTTGCCGAAAGGTATACCGAATCGGTCGCGATACCCGGAACGTCACCAAGCGAATTTCTCATGCCAATCTGGAGGGTCTGAGCGATATGGCGCTCCTCGCGCTTTTGAGATTCGCCCTCGTAGATCAGTTCAAAGTCATGCGCCAAGTGCACCAAGTAGTCATATTCAAGGTCATCAATCGGCTCTTGACTACCGTCACGAAGCAGAAGCGCGCGCGTCGTCGGGCCTTTCGCAACAGAAGCAGGAACGATCGCGTCGTTGCTGTGTTTGCCATCACCCTCAGAGCGCGGGCGCCCCGCCTCGATGCCGGTGTCGACGTAGAGACCCTGGCAAGGCAGACCATGCGCCCTAAGCCAGCCTCCCATAGGCATCGATTCGTCAACGC
>USPT01000245.1 GCA_900556705.1 uncultured Collinsella sp. | reverse complement strand
CAGGCGGCCAGTGCTTGGACGCCCGAGTGGGCCGAGTCGATGTGCGACGTGCCGGCCGCAGAGATTGTCGCCACGGCGCGCGATCTCGCTGCCGCCGCGCCTGCCGCCGTGGTGGATGCGGGTTTTCATGGTGGCATCGGTATCGCGTATGCCAATAGCACCCAGACCGCGCGCGCTATCTGCTTGGTCGATGTGCTGCTGGGCTGCATCGGACACGCGGGCGGCGCCCTCAATCCGCCCACGCCGCTTGTGTTGGGCGACCTCGATCCCGCACGCTTTGCGACGCCGCCGGTGCCTCGCGGACCCAAGCTGGGGTCCGAGCGCTATCCACTGGTCGATCCGGTGCGCGGCCTGTGCACGACTATCGGTCAGTCGATTCTTGCCGGCGATTTGCGTGGGCTCTTCGTCTATGCCAGTAACCCCGGTGCGGGCTATGGCAATGCACAGGCTTGGTTGAGTATTTTGCAGCAGCTCGACTTGCTCGTGACGATTGATATTCGCTGGTCCGAGACGGCGCGTGCTTCTGATTTCGTGCTGCCCGACGTGACGTATCTGGAGGCCGACCGCGGTGTGGGAACGGTCGTGGGCCGCAACGACGCGCGCGTGTTCTACCGCAACGCCGTGCTGCCCGTGTTGCATGGCGACACGCGTCCCGGTCGGGAGATCTTTGCCGGGTTGGCTGCGGCCTGCGGCGTGGGCGAGTACTTCCAGTTTACGTCTGACGATCTGGCGGCTGCCCAGGTGGCTCCGTTTGGGATCGACCTCACTGCGCTCAAGGAGCGCGGTTGGGCTGACACGGGCGTGCAACTGCCGCCGCGTACGGGCGAGCCTGTGATTCCGCTCGACGGCGGCAAGATTGCGCTGGTAAGCGATGTATGGGAGCGCGCCGGCCTGGGTCGTGTGCCCGGCTGGATTGCCCCGATGGTGGAGCCAGGGCCGGGGATGTTTCGCCTCATTAGCGGCAACCGACCCTTTGAGTCGCACACTTCGCGCAGACTTGCTGCGGCGGGTGCCGCCGAGGCGGGCTCGGATCTGGATGCCGTGCAGATGAATGCCGATGCCGCTGCGCGCATGGGTATCGCCAATGGCGAGGTCGTCGAGCTGGTAAGCGACATGGGCCGCGACCGCGTACGCGTGGAGACCACACCCTATCTACATCCGGCGTGCATCTTTACGTCGGCGGCTCCGGGCGGGCGTTCGTTTGGCGCCGGCGCGGATGGAGCCCAGGCACTTGGCGTCGGTCCGCTCGACCACACGCCGCTGCGCTGGGACCCCATTACGGGCGCCGCGCTTACCCAGGAAAACGCAGTTCGCGTGGAAAAGATTGCCACGCACGGGGATAATGACGAGTAATTGACTCAGCTGATGTATTTGATTGATCCACGTATTTTTTGAAAGGTCGCACATGAGCGATAGCCAGAACATGTCCGATGAGGTGCGCGCCCGCCTGCGTGCCATTCCCTCCGTCAACGAGCTGCTTGCCGAGTGGCCGGTCGTGAAGGCGGCGGGGGAGACGTGCGACGCGGTAGTCCATGCCGCCGTTACGGCCGAGCTCGACGAGGAGCGCGCCGCCATTCGCGCCGGTGCCGCCCCGCGTTCCAAGCGCGAGCTGGCCTCGGCCATCGAGTGGCGTGCGCACCGCTCTGCGCTGCCGAGCCTGCGTCCCGCCGTCAACGCCACGGGTGTGGTTATCCATACCAACTTGGGTCGCGCCCCGCTCGCGGAATCAGCTGCCAAAGCCGTGGCCGAGGTCGCGCGCGGGTATAGCACGCTCGAGTACAGCGTCGACACCTGTTCGCGCGGGTCGCGCAAGGAGCACGCCGCGCAGCTGATCCGCTCACTCACCGGTGCCGAGGACGCGCTCGTGGTCAACAACAATGCCGCCGCTGTGCTGCTGGTGCTGGCGACCCATGCCGCAGGCAAAGAGGTCATCGTCAGCCGCGGCGAGCTTGTCGAGATCGGCGGCAGCTTCCGCATCCCCGATGTCATGGCGGCTTCGGGCGCCAAACTCGTCGAGGTCGGCGCCACCAACCGCACGCA
>USPT01000244.1 GCA_900556705.1 uncultured Collinsella sp. | reverse complement strand
CCGCAAGCTCGACGCGCTTGGGGTCGACCATGATCAGGCGAACGTCCTCGGGAAGAGTACGCATGAGCAGAGTCGTGATGATGGAGTTGATCATCACCGACTTACCAGAACCGGTCGTACCGGCAATCAACAGGTGGGGCATCTTGGCAAGGTCGGCGACAACCGGCGTGCCCTCGGCATCGCGGCCGATGGCGAGCTCGAGCGGACCGCCCTTCACATAGGGCAGCACGTCGCCCAGGTTGACGTTCTGGCGCTTGCGGTTGGGAATCTCGATGCCCACGAGCGAGGTGCCGGGGATCGGGGCAAAGATACGTACCGACTGGGCAGCGAGCGAAAGCGCGATATCGTCCTCGAGGCTCGAAATCTTGCTCACGCGCTCGCCCTCACCAGGTTGCAGCTTAAAGGTCGTCACCGTGGGGCCGGCGATCCAGCCGACCACGCGGGCACTGCGGCCAAACTCAAGCAAGGTGGATTGCAGTGACTCAGCGGTCTGCTCCAACTCCTTGTCCGAAGACGCGGCGGAAGCCGACTGCGGGTTGGCATGCAGGATTTCGAGCGGCGGAAGCTTGAGGCCGTCCTCTTCTTCGCCCTCGTTATCTGCGGCGCCACCGTCCGCTCCCCCATCGCTAGCCGCAGCCGATTCGACGGCACTCGAGGCAGGCGCATCGGCAACCTTGGGATGCTTCAAGAAGTCGGGAATCTGAGGTGCTGCCGAGACAGGATTCACGGCAAACGGCGGCTCGAACTCGTCGATCTTATCGGGGTCGTCTTCCATCGAAAGCTGGCCGGTTACCTGGTCGCGCTTTGCATGGCGACGCGGCAGCAAAGTTGTCTTTGCGGTCTCAATCGGAGCCTCGTCGTCCTCGTCATCGCCCTCGGTGAGCTCAATCTCGCTATCGGACCAAGACGGGTCGGGCTCGCTTGTATTGAGCTTAGGCGCAGCCTTGCCCTTCTTGGCATGGCGGCGCGGCAGCAGCGTCGTCTTAGCGCGCTCAACCTCAACCGACTCGGACACGTCGACAAACGGATTCTCGTCCTCGTCGTCATCGTCCAAAACCGGGTCCACATCGTTGCCCATGACCGTGGTCACGGCAGCATCGGAGCCCTTTTGACGAAGAATGCTCAGGTGCGGACGGGCAACGCCGGGCACCGACAGGGCTTCGTCGTCACCCCACGGGCTGGCGTTGACATCGGCACGACGGCGCTCGGCAAAATCGGCCGCACGGTCGCGAGCAGAGCGCAGCACGCCACCCACCGAAAAGCCGATGATGACCAGGCCCACGACGACAAGGCCCAACAGGACCACCATCGCGATAGGCTTACCCAGGGCATTCTGCAGCGCACTCGCAATAAACGCACCGATGTAGCCACCCGAGGCGGACAGATTTTGCGGCGTGAACATAAGGTCACACGAGTCGCTCGTACCCGGCACCATCAGAGAAAGAATGGAGACAACGGCGATAAAGACCACGGCTCCGCCCGCGACCGAGCGCGCGTTGAGCGGCGAGTCCTCACCTAAAAAGAGCGTGGCGGCAAACAGCAAAATGACGATCGGCAGCACGTAAGCGCCCAGACCAAAGCCCAGGTGGTAGAAACCGGCAACCGCAGCCGTAACGGGTGCGGTCGCCGGCGAAATCACGGCAATGAAGGACGCAATCGCCAAAACGGCGATGACCACGCCGGCGATATCGCGGTTGGCCGAGGGCTCGACCAAGGGCTCAAAATCGTCGAGGTCGGTCTTGTGGCCCTTATTGGCACGAAGATGGGAACCGGCACCCTTAGCAGATGCCGGTTGATTGTTGGCTTTATTGCCTTTGGCGTTTTGTGCAGATCCGCGCGCCAAACTAAACCTCCATGACGACCGGGATGATCATCGGACGAGTGCGCGTACGACTCCAGATAAAGTTAGAGAGCGAGTCGCGCACGGCCTTGCGAATGGCATCGGAACCGCTGCTCGTAAAGCTGAACTTGCCCTTCTCAATCGTCTTCATAATAGACGCGGAGGCATCCTCGGAGAACTGGTCGTCGATGGCAAACGAGACGCCGCGGCCCG
>USPT01000243.1 GCA_900556705.1 uncultured Collinsella sp. | reverse complement strand
GGCCGTTAGCATGAGGGTCGTCAACGACTTTACATCGAAGACCGATGAGGGGACGTCGCGTCGCGGCTTTATGGCTTCGGGCTTGGCTCCCTTTGGTGCCATGCCTCGCATTGATTACATTTGCGCCAACGGGCTGTTCCGGCGGCACCTGGGTAACATTGCACAGTTGGAATCGGGGCGCATCTTCTGCCGCCACGGTATTGACCATCTTCTCGATGTCGCTCGCATTATGTGGATCAAGAATCTCGAGGAACAGCTCGAATTTGACCGTGAGGTCATCTACGCCACGGCACTTCTTCACGATATCGGCAAAGATGAACAGTATGAATCGGGTATATCCCATGATGTTGCAAGCGAACGCGTCGCTGATGCGATTCTCGGCGGCATGCCCGATGATGTGGCGTTTGAGCCGGCCGATGCCGCAGCCATTAAGACGGCCATTCTGGGCCATCGAAAGCTGCGTGTGAACAGCCAACCGCTTGAGCGTCTGCTCTATGCAGCCGACAAAGCGTCGCGCGCCTGCTTTGCATGCCCCGCGCGCAATGCTTGCAACTGGAGCGATGATAAAAAGAACCTGTCGATTCGCGTGTAGTTAGTTTGCGCGGTCGGGGTTCTAAACGAAGGAGACGATCGCGATGAGCAACAAGAAACTGCCCGAGAATGCAACCAAGACTGAAGGCGCCGAGCTCGCCCGCCGTGGAAGGGGCGAAATATCCACCGCAACGGCGGTGCCCCACGTGAGCTATGACGACCTTCGCCATGCCGACCGCATCACCGTTGAAGGTCTTGAGGTTTTTGCTAACCATGGCGTGTATCCCGAAGAGAACGCGCTGGGCCAGAAGTTCATCGTGTCCTTGGTACTCTATGCCGACCTGCGTGCAGCGGGGGAGCACGATAACCTGGACGCCTCGATTGACTATGGCTCGGTGTGCCACGATGTCGATGGCTATCTGCGCGAGCATACGTTTAAGCTCATCGAGGCTGCAGCTGAGGGTGTGGCCTCGATGCTGCTGCGTCGTTACCCCTTGCTGCTTGGCGTGCGCGTTAAGCTCGATAAGCCTTGGGCGCCCGTCGGTCTTCCCCTGGCAAGCTGCGGTGTCGAGATCGAGCGCGTGCGCTAACCGGTTCTAATATGTCTCTATGGGTGGCTGCTTGAGCCGCTGGGACAGTGCTCTATTGTTGGGGCAGTACGTGTCGAGCAGGGCGTGAAACCGCTGATTGTGGCTTGGCTCGAGCAAGTGGACGAGCTCGTGGGCGACAACCATGTCAAGGCACTCGACGGGGTAGGCGGCAAGTTCTCGTGCGATGCGAATGGCGCCGGTTTTGGGCGTGCATGATCCCCAGCGCGTTTTCATGCTGCGCACGGAAACGCGGGAAACGGCGACACCCATTGCGATTTCGTATGCGTGCACCATATCCCGCAGCGCCGATGTGACTTCGGACGTATAGAGCTGGTCAATATGGGCTTGGATCTCACTGGGCGTTAAGCCGTCGAGGGGCGCGTTCCACTTGGCCTGCGGACGTTCGTCTGGCTCGTCGGTACCCATAAAGCTTGCGAACGTGGCTTGTTTGGGCCGCGGTGCGGGTGACTTAAAGTTGTGATCGAGCGCATCTTGTACCGCGATGGGCTTGCCCCAAAGTGCAATGATGGACGAGGGGCTGAGCGGCTCTCGCGCCGTCGCCTGACGTTGCTCGCGCTGGGCAAGCCGGCTGATAATCCAGGCGCTGTTGCGCTTCACAAACGCTTCGATACGCTCGCGGCTGGCGCCGAGCGGTGCGCTGGCGTGGACCTCACCGCTCGATGTGACGCGCAGGTTGAAGTTTTTGACGCGCTTTTTGGTAACGACGACGGGGATGGGAGTCCCATCCGGTTGGGGTAGGAAAAGCGTAAATTGCTGCGTCAAAAGTGGTCCTTCAGATTGGGGACGGGCCGGCATGTCGACCGTTCGGCATGCCGGCCCGCTCAGGGGATGTGAAATTAATAACGCTCAAAGAAGGCAAGGGCATTATCGCTGCAGAGCTTCTGCATCACGGTCTTGCCAAAGTGCTTGGAGAGCATGT
>USPT01000242.1 GCA_900556705.1 uncultured Collinsella sp. | reverse complement strand
ATCCAGCGCGAGGACGTCTTTAACTTTATGTACCGCCTGTAGCGAACAAGCCGCTGGGGATAGCCTGACGCGCGCATGCCCATGCAAGCCACCCCGATGCGGCCCGGAGAGGAGCGCGCATGGCCTACGACGCCAAGAAAATCTATTACCGCTTCGATGACCACTTGAGCCGACTGGTTCTGGATTACGAAGCAAGCCGCCAGATTTCGTCTGAGAGCGAAAGCCTCTACCACGGCCTGCCGACCGACCCTTATGACGAGGGCTTGTTCGAAGAGCACAATGTCAAGCGCGGCCTGCGCAATGCCGACGGCTCGGGCGTGGTCGCGGGCCTCACTCGTATCTCGGATGTGCACGGCTACAACAAGGTCGACGGAAAGGTCGTGCCCGATCAGGGCAAGCTCACGCTTCGCGGCTACAGCATCGAGGATCTGGTCAACAATGCCCAGGCCGAGAATCGCTACGGCTACGAAGAAGTCGCCTATCTGCTTATCACGGGCTCGCTGCCCAACAAGGAAGAGCTCGACGGCTTTTGCGAGCGCCTGGGCGCCTTTAGACATCTGAGCGACGAGTACGTTAAAGAGTTCCCTATGACCACGGTGTCGTCGAGCATCATGAACGTGCTCCAGCGCGCCGTACTGCTGCTCTACGCCTTCGATGCCGAACCAGACGTGATCACGCCTGAGCACGAAATCGACGTCGCCATTTCCATGCTCGCACGTCTCCCGCGCATCGCCGCCTTCGCACACATGGCCTCGGTCGCCAAGCTTCGCGGCTCCGAGGTTCACGTGCCGCACCCTACGCCCGGTCTCTCCACCGCCGAGACCATCCTACAGGTCCTGCGCGGCGGCATGGCGTTCACCCGCGATGAGGCGATGCTGCTCGACGTTATGCTCATGCTGCATGCCGAGCACGGCGGCGGCAACAACTCCACCTTCGCTTGCCGCGTGCTGTCGTCTTCGGCCACCGACCCGTATTCCGCCTACGCCGCGGCTATCGGCTCGCTCAAGGGCCCGCGCCACGGCGGCGCCAATGCCAAGGTCGTGTCTATGCACGAGGACATCCGCGCGCATGTCTCCAACTGGGAGGACGAGGACGAGGTCGCGGCCTACCTGGGCAAGATCCTCGACAAGCAGGCCTTCGACGGCACGGGCCTCATCTACGGTATGGGCCACGCCGTCTACACGCTGAGCGACCCGCGTGCCGAGGTGTGCCGTCGTTACGCGCGCACGCTTGCCGCCAAGAAGGACCTGGGCGAGGAGTTCGCGCTCATCGAGCGCATCGAGCGCCTGGCCCCGCAAGTGATGCGCGATCACGGCATGACCAAGCCCATCTGTGCCAACATCGACCTGTACACGGGCTTTATCTACAAGATGCTCGGCGTGCCCGAGACGCTCTTTACGCCGCTGTTCGCCGTCGCCCGCATGGCCGGCTGGTCTGCGCACCGCATGGAAGAGCTCTTCTGCGCGCACCGTATTATTCGCCCGGCCTATCGTCCGGTGATCGAGCCGCTGGAGTACAAGCCACTCGCTGACCGCTAGGACGCGGACCGTTATAGAACTCGAGCGTGGCCAGGGCATCACCGCCCTCGGCCACGCTTTTTATGCCAGTAGAAAGGATCGCAACGAATGATTGTGTTTTCCGATATGGATGGGACGCTGCTGACGAGCGATAAGCAAATGAGCGATGCCACCTGGGCAATGCTCGACGAGCTCGCACGTCGTGGCATCGAGTTTGTTCCCTGCACGGGGCGTCCGCTGTCGGGCATCTTTGAGCCCATTCTCGCCCATCCCGCCGTGCACTACGCGGTCTGTGCCAACGGCGCCAGCGTCTGGCAGCTCGACGAAGATACGCCCACCGACGCCTCGCGCGCCACGTGCATCTTGAGCCGTCCGCTCGACCGTGGCATTGCCCACCGCATCCATCGCATTGCCGCCGGCCACGATGTGACCTTCGATATCTTCGCGGATGGGCAGTGCTTCCTCCCCCGCTCGCTATACGGGCGTCTGGATGAGTTCTGTGGCGGCGACCCCCACATCGCGGCTTCGCTCAAGCGCACACGAACAC
>USPT01000241.1 GCA_900556705.1 uncultured Collinsella sp. | reverse complement strand
GCGACCTTTTCGAAGACGTGATAGCCGCAAGCGGTGTGCGGGTCGATCACGTAGCCGTTCGCGTCCCAGCAGCTCTTGATGGCGGCGCGGACCTCGTCCTCGCTGGCCCAACCGCAGCCAAAGACGCTCTGAATCTTTGCCAGCAGCTCGGCGGGCACCTCGTAGCGGCCGGTCTGGGCAAGCTGCTCCATAAGGTCGGCAACGAGCTCGCAGTCGCCGTCGGACAGGAAGTACAGCATGCGCTCCAGGTTCGAGCTGATGAGGATGTCCATTGACGGCGAGATGGTCGTGAAGAACGGACGGTTGCGGTCGTAGACGCCGGTGGTCAGGAAGTCGGCAAGTACGTTGTTCTTGTCGCTCGCGACGATGAGCTTGGCGACGGGTAGACCCATGCGCTTGGCGTAGTAGCCGGCCAAGATATCGCCAAAGTTGCCGGTGGGCACACAGAACTCTACGGTGTCACCGGCCTCGATAGCGCCGGCGCGCAGCAGCTGCGCATAGGCGGCAAAGTAGTAGACGACCTGCGGTACCAGACGGCCGACATTGATGGAGTTGGCGCTCGAAAGCACCGTGCCGGCGGCCTCTAGGCGCTCGGCAAGCTCCTTATCGGCAAAGATACGCTTGACGGCACTCTGGGCGTCGTCAAAGTTGCCGCGGATTCCGCAGACGGCGACGTTGCTGCCCTCCTGCGTGGACATCTGCAGGTTCTGGACGCGGCTGACCTTGCCCTCGGGATAAAAGACGGTGATGCCCGTGCCCGGAGCGTCGGCAAAACCGGCGAGCGCGGCCTTGCCGGTGTCGCCCGACGTGGCGGTGACGATCATGATGCGCTCGGCGCCGCCGTCCTTGGCGGAAGTGCGGGCCATCAGGCGGGGGAGCATCTGCAGGGCGACGTCCTTGAAGGCGCTTGTGGGGCCGCCAAAGAGCTCCATCACATAGGTCTGAGGGGCGTCAGCGCCCGGCGCAGCGTCGAGTTTGACGAGCGGCGTAACCTCTTCACTCGCGAACGTGCCGCGGTATGCCTCGTCGACACACGCCGAAATTTCTTCGGCCGTGTAATCATTCAGTAACATTCCCAACACATCTTGAGCGATTTCAAAGTACGATTTAGCTGCAAGCGAGCTGATATCGACCTGCTGGGTGCCGAGCTCGTCCGAGACAAACAAACCCCCGTCGGGAGCGATGCCGGTGCGGATTGCCACCTTACTTGAGCACGATAAAGTGCGTCCTCGTGTACTATGATAAGTTCCCATATAACACTGCTCCTCGGATGCCTTGGTCCCAATCGGTGAAACCATGGTATCAGAGCGCGCAAAATAGGTTCGCAGAGGCTTTTTAGAAAGGTAACCTCCAGCCCATGATTAAGATTGCGAAGTTTGGCGGCTCGTCGGTCGCCGACGCCGAACATTTTAAGAAGATTAAGACCATTGTCGATGCCGACCCGGCCCGCCGTTTTGTGGTGGTTTCCGCCTGCGGTCGCCGCTTTAAGGGCGACACCAAGGTGACCGACCTGCTCTACCTGGTTAACGCGCACGTTAAGTACCACGTGTCGTGCGAGGAGCTGCTCGAGGACATTGGCCAGCGCTACTTTGATATTGCTGACGAGCTGGAGCTCGCCTATCCCATTCGCGAGGAGTTCGCGGCCTTTGCCGAGCGTGCTCGCTCGGGCGGTTACTCCACCGAGGAGCTTGTGAGCCGTGGCGAGTACTTTACCGCCCGCCTGATGGCCGAGTACCTGGGCCTACCGTTCTTGGACGCCGCGACGGTTGTGGCGTTCCATCACGACGGTACGCTCAGCATGAATCGCACCTCCGAGCTGGTGCAGGAGTACGGCCAGCAGGGCGGCTTTGTTATGCCCGGTTTCTACGGCGCGACGCGTGAGGGCCAGATCAAGCTGCTCGACCGTGGCGGCGGCGATATCTCGGGCTCGATCCTGGCCAAGTGCCTGGGCGCCGACCTGTACGAGAACTGGACCGACGTTTCTGGCTTCTATTCTGCCGATCCTCGCATTGTTCCCGAGGCTCAGCCCATTGCGCGCGTTACCTACGAGGAGCTGCGCGAGCTTTCGTACATGGG
>USPT01000240.1 GCA_900556705.1 uncultured Collinsella sp. | reverse complement strand
TAAAACGATACACCCTCCCTACCAAAAAGCGACAGCTTCATTTTGGTAGGTTTTATCTGGGCAAACGAGAGCCTCTCGAAAGCAACGGGGCTTTCGGGGGGCTCGTTCGGATGGGTTGCGCAGGACCGGCAAAATGCCAATACCCTACTTGCCGTCGTCCTGCTGCAGGCTGTCCTGTTCGCTGAGGCGCGCCTGCCTGCTGGCCATGCGTGCGGGCTTGTCGGGATCGGGAACGGCCGTGGGCATGGGCTCGTCGACATGACCACCCCACCAGCCGCCCACAAAGTTGAGCGTGTGGAACACATTGATCACGGCGCCGGGATCAACGTCGCACACCAGCTTGATAATGTCCTGACTCTCGTAGGTCGAGACAACGGTGTTCAGCAGGTACATCTTTTCGCGGCTATATCCGCCGACGACCTCGGCGCAGCTAATGCCGTGCTGAAAATGGTTTACGTAGGCAGTCATGACCTCGTCTGCCTTACGCGTCGTGATCTGCAGCGTCACGCGATCGTAGCGACGATAGAAACTGTCGATGGTCTTGGTCGAAATAAACTGGAACACGATGGAATACGCCGCCTTGTCCCAGCCAAACATAAAGCCAAAGATCGCCAGGATAAAGCAGTTGAAACCAAAGATGACGCCCCAGATGGTCTTGCCCGTGTGGTTGGAAACCCACAGCGCGATAAAGTCGGTGCCGCCGGTGGATGCGCCGGATTTAAGTGCGATGGCAGCGCCCAGACCCGAGACCACGCCGCCAAAAATGATGAGCATGATCTTGTCGCCCAAAAATGGAGCGAAGTGAAAGACGTTGAGGAACAGCGACGAGAGCACGACCTGCATCATCGAGAAGATGACGAAGCGCTTGCTAATGCCGCTCCAGCATAGGAGCGCCACGGGGATGTTGAGCGCGAGCATACCGAGCGAAATATCGATGTGAACGCCACCCAGCGAGGTAACGCGATCGAGCAGGACCGCAACGCCGGTAAGACCGCTCGGAAGCAGGTCGGCGGGCTGAATGAACGCCTGGATCAGGAATGTCTGGAGAACGGCGGAAATCGTGACCGCCACGGCAGTAATGGCGCGGCGGACGATGGTAAGGCGGCCGAGCACGAGCACGCGGTCCGTGAGCTGATCGATGGCGTTCGCCACGCGGGCTCCTTTCGAAGGCAAATCTGGTTGTGAGGCATGTCGGCGATTGTAGCACGGAGCATGCGGGGGCGCTTCAATTCACCCTCCCTCGACAACCAAAGCGGGACCAGCAACCCCACGACCAAAGGCCCAAATTACAAGTGAGTAGACTTTACGCGACCTGCAGAGCACACCCAAAACCGCCACCCCTGTGACCTGCGGTTTTACTAGAGCAGATGCGCTTTGTGCTCGTCTTGCATCAAAAAGTCTACTCACTTAGTCCGAATCGAAGCCAAACGGATCCAAATAGATGACAAATTAAGCCAATCCGCAGCAAAAGACGCGTGAATAAGTGCTTCTCGCGGCGGATTGACGCTACAAAGCGGCCAAAATGTCGGTCAGATTATCGATAACGGCATCGGCTCGCGATTGATCGAGGTTGACACCCTCGTGCGGACGCAGCGCCAGGACGCGGGCACCGGAGCGCTTACCAGCCTCGATGCCCAAAGGCGAATCCTCGATAACCAGGCACTCGGCAGGCTCCACCCCCAGCGCCTCCATGGCACGCAGGTAGATCTCGGGGTCGGGCTTAAACGCACTGCACTCGTGACCGCTGATGGTGTAGTCCAGCACGTCGGCGATACCGGCAATCTCCACCAGCTCGTCGATCAACTCGCGATAGGACGAGCTCGCGATGGCACACTTCACGCCACGCTCATGCAGCTCACGCATCACCGGCTCCGTCTGCTCGTTGAGCAGCTCGGCATACGGAACGGGGTGGTCCGGGCTGTAGACCTGCTTGTACTCCACGCGTAGGCGCTCGCGCAGCTCAACATCGTCGGGCACCAGCGCCTCCCAAATGGCCGGCTCGTTAGACCCCGAAAGATCGGGAATCTCGTCAAAGTGGAACCCCTTCTCTTCCATAAACGCCACGCGGCGGCGGTTGTAGAACC
>USPT01000239.1 GCA_900556705.1 uncultured Collinsella sp. | reverse complement strand
CCTCGCCTTCGGCCGAGATTGCCATCTGCCTGATTATGTGCGCGACCGATGCTGCAAGCGACGGCGACAAGCAGGAGGCGACGCGCCTGACGGTACGTGCTCGCGACTTGGTGGGCGAGGAGGCCTGCGCGGCGATTATCAAACTGGTGCGCGAGAGCGATGCCGAGCTCAATGCCGAGCGCAAGGCAAAGCGCGAGACTGCGGGCTCAAACGCCGATGGAGCCAAGGAGGCCGGCGATGCCCAGTAAGCGCGAGCGCAAACTCATTTCCAAGAATCGCTCGGCACATCACGAGTACTTTATCGATGAGACGTTTGAGTGCGGTATTGAGCTGAGCGGCACCGAGGTCAAGTCGATTCGCGAGCGCGCCTGTCAGATCACTGACACTTTTGCGCTGATTCGTGGCGGCGAGTGCTGGCTCGTCGGACTGCATATCCACCCTTATAGCCATGGTGGCGTGTGGAATCGCGATCCCGACCGTCGGCGTCGTCTGCTGCTGCACCGCAAGGAGATCGACTTTCTTGACGGCAAACTTCGCAACCGTGGTTATGCGCTGGTTCCGTTGGAGCTCTACTTTAATACCGACGGCCGCGTAAAGCTGCTGCTGGGTCTGGGTCGCGGCAAGAAGCTCTACGACAAGCGCGAGGACATGGCCAAGCGTGATGTCCAACGCGAGATCGACCGCGCCCTTAAGGAACGCAACCGCTAGGCACTCTGTATAAGTTGCGGTGGAATACGGACTGTTTTGCCTGTTTGAGGGGCTATTCAGTCCCTGTTTCACCGCAACTGCGGGCGTCTCATCTTTCTTACTGTTCTGACACATATGTCTCAAAGGCGACGTCCGTTATGGGTGCCGCCTTTTTTGTGGGTACATACATTCATGAGGTTCCAACCCGAGCTAGGGGAGTGATCGTTATGGACAAAACTGCGTTCTTTACCATGCCGAGCGGTCTGTACGTGGTGAGCGCTGCGGCAGACGGGCTGCGCGCCGGCTGCGTCATCAACACTGCGGTGCAGGTGACGTCCATGCCGCCGCGTATTTCGGTTGCCGTGAACAAGGACAATGTCACCTCGGGCGTCATCGCATCGGCCAAAGCGTTCGCGCTGACCGTGATCGATCAGACCGCCGACATGCTCTACATCGGTAACTTTGGGTTCCGCACCAGCAGCGATTATGACAAGTTTGCCAAATACGAGACCCGCGAGACGGCTCTGGGCATGCCCTATGTGCCTGAGCACGCGGCGGCCCTGTTTAGCTGCCGTTTGATCGACACTGTGGATGTGGGCACGCATCTGCTGTTTATTGGCGAGGTCGAGGATGCCGAGCGCCTGAGCAGCGAGGCCTCGCTGACCTATGACTACTATCACAAGGTGCTAAAGGGCAAGACGCCGCCCAAAGCCTCGTCGTATCAAGGCTAGAAATGTTCTAAAAATACTTGCATTATATTATTGAGAATATATACTAATAAGTAAGTACACCAGCAGTCACGTTCGAGAGGAGAACATCATGGCTGAGGAGAAGAAGACGTATAAGTTTGTGTGCACCGTTTGCGGTTACGAGGTTGAGGTCGACACGCCCGAGCTGCCCGAGGATTACGTGTGCCCGGTGTGCGGCGTTGGTCCCGATGAGTTTGAGCTTGTCGAGGAGTAGCTCGTAGACACACGGCGATTAGCCATACAGAGCTCTGTCCAAGGGTCCCGGCTGGATATTCCGGCTGGGACCCTTTTGATTTATCTGACGGTTTAAAACGGCCTTACGTGTTACAGATTGAGACGTTATATCTGGACAGCCACGTCATCCCAATTACATCCCCGTTAGCAGCACGATGTCGAGAATCGTCACGATGACGCCGATCCCTACGAGCAGCGCGTTGAGCGGGCGCGAGTTGACGTATTTGCCCATAACGCGGGGCGAACTGGTGAGTCGTATGAGCACAAAGACCGTAATCGGCAACTGAAGCGACAGCAGCGCCTGACTCCAGATGAGACCCTCAAAAGGATTCGGGACGATCAGGCACGCCGCCACTGCGCCGACGAAACAGACCGCCACTCCAATCGATGAGTGCCGGTCGTGGATGTCGTATTCCTCGTCGAACATGCCCGCGGTGATGGTGCCCGCCG
>USPT01000238.1 GCA_900556705.1 uncultured Collinsella sp. | reverse complement strand
TCGGAATCGACCAGATCGTAGTCGTCCTTCTCGTCAAACTCCTGGACCAGCGTCAAGCTGCCCGTAGCGACCTTAA
This sequence comes from uncultured Collinsella sp., assembly GCA_900556705.1. Taxonomy (GTDB): domain Bacteria; phylum Actinomycetota; class Coriobacteriia; order Coriobacteriales; family Coriobacteriaceae; genus Collinsella. The sequence continues at coordinate 2,057 of USPT01000238.1, read as the reverse complement.
AGGCCTCGCGACCCTCGACATCGATCTGCAGGTCGTGATAGCGCTGATGCGTCTCATAGTGAGCCTCGGCCTCGGGACGCGTCGTGGGAGCCATGACGTTCGCAAAGACCTTATCGCCCAGAATCGGATGGCTGCCGACCTCGAGCTGCGCCGGGTCGTTCTCCTCGAGCCAGTCGATCAGCACGTCGAGGCCCTTGAGCATTCCGCGGTACTCCTCGATATCGCCCAATGCACCGTAAATCATCTAAATCCCCTCTCGGTTCGTTTCTTTGGCAGCTACTCGGTAAACGCATTACCGACGCTGTTGCCACCCACATACGTCTCGACCAGGGTAAGGTCGGGATTGAACACGACAGCATCGGCGTCGCGCCTCGGCATAATGCTACCGCACTTGTCGTCGGCTCTAACCACAAGCAAACAAACGATGCCGGGACCGTCACCCAAGCTCTTACAGCTCGGTCACGACAACGCCGTTGTAAACCTCGTCCCAACGGTCCATGACCAGATGGCCAGTCATGGGATCCATGGCATTGAGCTTGCCGCAGGTGTTGGCGGTACGCAGCACCGTCTCGTCGTCTGCGCCAGCAGCAATGGCATGCGCGAAGCCAGCGATAGTGGAGTCACCAGAGCCCGTGGCGTTAACGGCAGGGATATCGGGCGTCTTTGCGCGGAACGCACGGCCATTGTGGAAGCCAACGGAGCCGGCAGCGCCCATGGACACGACGACCCAGGGGATATCGGAGAAGCGGGCATCAGAGGCGAGCGCGGCGCGGAGCTCGTCCACATCGTCGGTGGTAAAGCTCGTGCCCAGAAGGCCGTTGATTTCGGTCAGGTTAGGCTTGACCAGCTCGGGCTTAATTTCGGACTTAAGGGCGGCCTCGAGCGAAGCACCCGAGGTATCGAGCAGCACCTTGGCGCCGGCGTTCTCGGCAATGCCCGTGATCTTGGCATAGTAGTCTGCCTCGACACCGCGGGGCAGAGAACCCGAAATGGTGACGACGTTGGCCTTGCCCGCAAGTTCGGTAAACTTGGCGGTAAAGGCATCGAGTTCCTCGGGGGCAATTGTCGGGCCACTCTCGAGCAGCTCGGTCTGGTTGCCGGCGTGGAGGATGTTGAGGCAAATGCGAGTCTCGCCCTTGATGGGCACAAAGTCGTTGTTAATACCGTTGGCGTCCATGAGCTCAGCCATGTAGGCGCCCATGTGGCCGCCGAGCAGACCGGTTGCCACAACGTCGTCGCCCAGCTGACCCAGCACACGGGCCACGTTGAGGCCCTTGCCGCCAGCGGTCTTTTCGGGCGTCACACGGTTAACGTCGTCGATAACGAGCTCATCGAGCTGATAGCGCGTATCGACAGACGGGTTCATCGTAACGGTGAGGATCATTTTTAGCTCCTTATCTCGCAGGCTCCTTGTGCCTCGCGATACGAGTCGACAAAACGGAATTACAGAATCTCAATCGTGAACGAGCGAACGACGGTCTCCTTGGGCTTGGCGACAAGGCAGCCGCGCTTATGCTCAAGCACGTCGTCCTCATCGGAGCAGGTCGAAAGACCGCCCCAAGGCTCAACCGCCACAAAATCGCCCTCGGGTTTGCTCCACACAATGAGATATGGGAAGCCCTCAAAGCTCAGGCGGACGCCCTTGTCCTCGCCCTTTTTGGAAAGCGTGACCTGACGGCTCTCGAGCACGTCAAAGATGGTCTCCGCAAAATCGAAGAGCTTATGTGACAGAGGCAGCGTCTTTCCCACCATGGGGTTCTTGGAGCGGTTGGTCACGTCAATCAAGCCAGTCGAGGGGACGGCAGTGCAAAGCTCAGCAGCTTCGTCCTTCTCAAAGCGCAGCTCGTAGTCCGTATAGGCCTCGCCCTCATCGAGCGGACACCTAAAGCCGGGATGACCGCCGATAAAGAACGGCATGTCCTCGGTTCCCTCGTTGGTCACCTCATAGGAGACGCGCACGGCATCCCCCTCGAGCGTATAACGGGCGACAAGCTTAAACGGGTACGGATAATCGCTCAGCAGCGCGGCGTTATCCTCCGAAGCCAGGCACATCGCCA
>USPT01000237.1 GCA_900556705.1 uncultured Collinsella sp. | reverse complement strand
TGGTGAGCGCCAGACGCTGCCAGTTAAGATCGAGCTCGTCGGTCGAGGTCACGGTCCCAAACTGCACGCCCGAACCCGCTGGCAACGGCTCCAGGCGCAGATGCACCTCGGCATAGTGGCGCAATGGCTCAAAGTGCCCCACGCCCTCGACCGGCTGCGAAATGGTCTCCTTATAGAGAATGCCGCCGGGCTCAAACGCAATCGAAAGGCCAAAGCGATCGGCCAACACCCGCTGCACGACCTCGAGTTGCACGGCGCCCATCAACTGCAAATGAATCTGCTCAAGATGCGTATTCCAGCTTACGCCGAGCATGGGGTCTTCGTCCGCCAGCTCAGTCAGTGCTTTGAACACCGCGTGGACATCGTGTTCGCCCGGAAGCACCGTATAGGTGAGAACTGGCGCAATGACGGGCGCATCGCCCGCGGGCTCCGCGCCTAGGGCGTCCCCCGGGCGAACGTGTGCAAGACCCGTCACGGTACAAATACCGCCAGCAGCAACTTCTTGGGCAAGCTCATACTTCTCGCCGTTATAGATGCGTACCTGATCGACCTTCTGCTCCCATGCCTCGGCACCGGAACGTCCGGCAATCATCTGCTTGGCATGCAGCGTGCCGCCGGTCACCTTAACCCATGCCAAGCGCTCGCCGCGATCCCCGCGGCTGACACGATAGACGCGCGCGGCAAACTCCGGGAGCCACGCCTGTTCGCGCATCAGCGCGCATATACCATCCAACAGCTCGTCCACACCTTGGTCCTTGAGCGCCGAGCCGGCAAAGCAGGGAAAGAGCTTGCGCTCAGCAACCATGCGCGACAGCGTCGCGGAGGAAAGCTCACCCGCCTCAAGAAACTCCTCGAGCGCCGCCTCGTCTAACGCAGCAGCATCCTCCTGAACGGTGCCGCCCGCCAGCAGTTCGTTGGCATCCAGGCAGCCCTCGGAAAGACGCTGCCCGAGCTGTGCCAGCAAAACATCGCGGCCGGGATTCTCCAAATCGATCTTGTTGATGAAGATGAACGTCGGGATGTCATAGCGCGCAAGCAGGCGCCACAGGGTTTCGGTGTGCCCTTGCACGCCATCGTTGGCACCCACAACCAAAATCGCATAGTCGAGTGCGCGCAGCGTGCGCTCTGCCTCAGCAGAAAAATCGACATGCCCCGGCGCATCCACGAGCATGACGTGGGTATCGCCATGGTCGAGCACGGCTTGCGACGAGAAAATCGTGATGCCACGTTCGCGCTCGATCTCGTTCGTATCCAGATGCGAATCGCCATCGTCCACGCGGCCGCGCTTGCGAATGCGGCCCGCGTTGAACAGCATGGCCTCGGCCAGCGTGGTCTTGCCGGCATCGACATGCGCCAAGATTCCAACGACCGCTTGCTTCGACATGGCTCTCCTCTTATTACAAGCCCATCGCACGCGGCAACGGGCATCCTCGTTCCACACTGGATGATACAATTTACGGGCCGGCGGGCGAAGCGGGCCCTATCCCCCGATCGAGCTCATCGCCCCGCGTTGCCGCGCGGCGATTTTCGTAGGTTCGCGCCTTACGAAAGCCGGCTCGCAAAACAGCGCAGCGAACGAAAATGACCCCACCCGGGGCCATTTTCGTTCGTGCAAATTGTTGATACGCGTCCCCGCTCTTATGTCTCGCGCAGCCAATCAAACGCGACGCGCGGCGTACCGTCCGACACAAATACGATACCGGCGCGCTTAAACCCGGCCTTGGCGATGGCGCCCTGCATAGGCAGGTTGTCTTGGTGCGTGTCGATACGCAGATGGTCGATACGTTCCTTGGCAAAGGCAAACATCGCAGCCGCGATACCGTGCACGGTGCCGTCGGACGCCACACGGTGCAGCACGGCGTACGGAGTGTCGCTACGCCATTGACCATCCTCAATTACGTCATAGCACTCGTCCGGACCCGGTAAAAAGGCAAACGTCGCAACCACGCGACCGTCGACTTCACACACGTAACTACCACCAGCGGCAATATCGGCAGCCAGTTGCTCGGCCGAAGGTGTGCCCTCGGGCCACTGCGTGGCGTTGCCATGCGCGCGCATAAAGGCGCGGGCGGCGTCATAGATAGCCATGACAGCGGGAATGTCGGTATCGAGGGTTTTTCTGATCATCACGCGGCGACCTCACGTTTAT
>USPT01000236.1 GCA_900556705.1 uncultured Collinsella sp. | reverse complement strand
AGTTCTCGCCCGCGGCGGCGTCGCGCAGGTTGTCCAGAGTGCCCGGAACGGCGCCGTCGTGCAGATACTTAAACCACAGCTTGGCGTGCTCGGACTCGTTGCCCGCCGTCTCAGCAAAGATATTCGAAATCTGAACGTAGCCATCCTTCTTGGCCTTAGATGCGTAGTAGCGATACTTGGTGTGTGCCTGGGACTCACCGGCAAAAGCGGTCTCGAGGTTCTTCTTGGTTTGGGAATTCTCAAAATCCATAGGTGTACTTCCCTTCAACACGTGCCGCCCATAGGCTTTGAGCGACCTTGTCTTTAGGATGCCCTCAAGCCGCGAATTTAAACCTTACAATCCCGTTCTTCAGATTTGAGCGGGCTACACACTCAACCAACGATCGTCCTCGGCTCGGCAAAAGCCCTCGCGCTCCAGGTCAGCTAGAATGCCCGCGATCAAGTCGCACTCGACCGGCCCGCGACCGGCTGCCGCTTCCATCTCGTTAACGCCCACCACGGCATCAGCAAGCGTAATCCCCGCCGGCTGCCCATCGCGCGCTGCCAACAACATACGCACGATATGCGCGCGCTTTTGGCGGCGCGAGCCCTCAAACTTGGACTGACGACTATAGCCCGCCGACCGCCTGGACGGATTGGGCAGTGTCTTTTTAAGATACGCGCCGTAATCCAGCAATGCGTAATACCACGCGCGCGGCGTGTCGGCATCGTCTTGAGGCGCGGCAAAGGGCGCGATCTCGTCCGCCGCCGCACCGGGGACCGCCGGACAGGCAGCTTGGATCAGCGGCACCAGTTCGCGATCGGGAACGGCCGGCACATCGGGAAAGAAATGATGCAAAAAGACCGTGCGCACATTGGTCTCCAAATACACGCCCGGAAGATCAAACGCAAACGAACGGATACCCTGCGCCGTTGCCGGGCCAATACCAGGCAGAGCGACCAAGTCACGCGTCTCACGCGGAAACTCCCCGTCCCAGTCCTCTACAACGCGCTGAGCGGCCCCGTGAAGCGCCAGAGCGCGTCGGTTGTAGCCCATGCCCTGCCAAGCGTCCAAAACATCGGAAGGCGCGGCCTGGGCAAGCGCCTGCACAGTCGGAAAACGATCGAGCCACACCGGCATGCGCGCCTCCACACGCGGCACCTGTGTTTGCTGCAGCATGACCTCAGAAAGCCAAATGATGTACGGATCGCGTGTGCGGCGCCACGGAAGGTCGCGATAACGCAGGACCCCTTCCGAACGAATCATCGAACGAAAGGGGTCCTGAATCATGGCTATGCTCCTTATGCGGCGCTATTCCTCCCGGTAAGCGCACGCGCAGGTGGCGTACTCGGGAAACGCTTCGCGGTCGGCGAACTTGGGATCGACGGCCGGGAACTGGCGGTGAGCGACGATGTCGCCGAGCGAAACGGAATCGAGGTAGTCGCGCATCAACGCCTGAGCTCCGGCCCACAGGGGATGATAGCAGCACGCGCCCATGCGCGCACAGTCACCATCGGGCGCGGTGCAATCGTTCATAACCATAGGACCCTGAACGGCCTCGACGACCTGGCGGATAGTGACGTCGTCCGGACTGACCTTGAGACGCATGCCACCGTGGACGCCACGCAGGCTCTCCACAATACCGGCCTGGACCAAACCGTGCTGAATCGAGCGGGCAAACGAATACGGGACATTGACCTCTTCGGCAGCGGTGCGAACAGAAAGCAAACACTCCGGATCCTCAGCAAGCATCGCCAGCATTCGAAGGGCGTAATCAGTCTTCCTCGATATGTCCATTTTCCCCCTTTCAAGGAATACGAACAGCTCGAACGAGCTCCGGGGCCGAGCTTGTGTCGAGACGCTAAATGACCGCCAGGACATCCAAATGGTAAATCGGATATCCACTGAGTGCCGCGCTTGGAGCGAAATGCATCAGATGCGGCGCACAGTGCAATTTAGTATAACCTAACCCCCTGTCTCGTAGAACAGGTGTTGCGCAACAAAGCTGTTGTTCAGACAGATATACTTATTAGATTTTACTTGCGTTCCCGAAGGCGCGGGGATTCTGGGCGAAGATGCACCAGGGCGATCGTTCTATCGAAACAAAGTGCATCAAACGCAAAAAGCCACGTCCGAAGACGTGGCTTTAATTGCGTTGGCGGGAAGTAC
>USPT01000235.1 GCA_900556705.1 uncultured Collinsella sp. | reverse complement strand
CAAATACGGGATATGCCATGGTTCCTCCGGTTGCAGCGTTTCTTTGCAAACTGTCATTGAATTGTATGACTAGGGTATAGTTAGCGCCATATGTTCACGGCGGCCCGCGTTGTGCGCCGCCCTTATCACGGAGGTTACCATGTCCAACCAGGGCAAGAAGGTCAAGACTCATTATCGCGGCACGCTCGACGACGGCACGCAGTTCGATAGCTCCTACGATCGCGGCGAGCCGCTGGAGTTCACCTGCGGCGCCGGTCAGATGATCAAGGGCTTCGACGCCGCTGTTGTCGACATGCAGATGGGCGAGAAGAAGACCGTGCACATCCCGGCTGCCGATGCCTACGGCGAGCACAATCCCGAGATGGTTATTACCTTCCCGGCCGAGCAGGTTCCCAACATCGAGCAGATCGAGAAGGGCATGAAGCTCTTCCTGTCCACGCCGAGCGGCATGCCTGTCCCCGCCGTCGTCATCGACGTAACGCCCGAGGCTGTGACGCTCGATGCCAACCACGAGCTTGCCGGCAAGGACCTCAACTTTGATATCGAGCTCGTCGAGGTCGAGGGTTAGAGCATGCCTGAGCGCTTGGTTTCGACGACATGCTTGGGAAATCTCAACGATCCGTCCTATGAACTTCTGCTTCGCCGGAAGCTGGGCGGCGTCTTTGAAGTTGACGAGCTACTGCTCGATTGGGACCAGGCTGATGTATGCGCGTTTGTGGGCGTGACGGAGCTGGGGCGCACGGTCGATGTTCGGCTGGATACTGCCGACGGCGGTCGTTTTGTCGACGGCGACGTGCTCGCCGTCGACCGTTCGGGCGTGGTGCCCGTGGCGGTTGTTGTGCGCCTGCGCAGCGCCGAGGTTTATTTGGTCGAAGTTGACCGCATGGACCCGATTGCGCTCGCGCATGCGTGCTGGGAGATCGGCAATATGCATGCGCCGCTTTTTCGAGGCGATTCGGACGAGTATACCGTGCGCATGTATACGCCGGTGCAGCCTGTTTTGGGCCGCATGCTCCGGGGCGTCGAGGGCGTTCGGCTCTCGACGGTTACCCGTGAACTCGATTCGGACCGGCGCTTTGCGTCGAGTGCGGCGGATGCCGTTGTGAGTATGGCACCAGACTTTACGATCGTAAAGAAGGCGCGCGGTTAACGTGCGTATAAGTAAGGCGGACTTTGAGAGACAACTATTCAAAGTCCGCCTTTCTGTTGATGAGATGCTGTGGGGGAGCATATGGGTCTTGAAGGAATCAAGCTGATTGCATGCGATTTGGACGGCACGTTGCTGCATCCGGGGGAGCGCGAGCCGCGTTCCGAGGCCTTTGAGCTCATCGATGAGCTGCATCGTCGCGGTATCGTGTTTATGCCGGCGAGCGGCCGTCAATATGCGAGCTTGCGCTATCTGTTTGCCCCGGTGGCCGATGAGCTCGCCTATGTATGCGAAAACGGAGCCCTGGTGATGAGCGGGGGGCGTGCCGTTGTCAAGCGTTCCATGGAGCGTAGCCTTGCTATGGATATCGCGAATGCCGTGGTTGCGTATCCCCATGCCGACGTGACCCTTTCGTGTGAGGGACACCTCTACACCATGAGCGGCAACGATGCGTTCGTCGACCATTTGCGCTATGAGGTCCACTGCGATGTGGCGGTGGTCGACCGCCCCGAGGACATCGACGAGGACGTCATTAAGATTGCCTTCCAGACGCCCGAGGTGGATCAGCCGGCGGCCCTGGAGTATTTCGAGCGCCTTTTTAGCGACCGTGTCGACGTGATGACGTCGGGAACCGAATGGACGGACTTTATCGGTTTCGGTTCGGGCAAGGGCTCCGCGCTTGCCGATTACGGTCGTGCCTTGGGTATTTCGCCCGATGAGATGATGGCGTTTGGCGATAACGAAAACGATCGCGACATGCTCAACGTCGTGGGCCATCCCTATCTGATGGAGAACTGCAACCCCACCATGCGCGACATCAACGACCGCGTCCGTTACGTGCACACGGTCGAAGAAGAGCTGCGTCGCCTGCTTGCCGAGTAGGCACGTCCCAAACATCTACCGGCAGTCGGGGCAGAGACCCTCGAAGATGGTGTAGTGCGACGTGACGTGCCAGCCGATTTGCTCGGACGCCTTGGCGTCGAGCTGGGCATCGAAGGGGAGCGGT
>USPT01000234.1 GCA_900556705.1 uncultured Collinsella sp. | reverse complement strand
ACCGCCGGCTCGTACAGATTATCGAATCCCAGGTTCTGGCTCACGCCCTTGAGCGTGTGCGCTGCCATAAACGCACCTTCGGTGTCTCCTGCCGCCATGGCGGCCTCCAGCTTGTCCATGCTCTCGTCATCCAAAAACTTGAGGGCAAAGCGGGCAAGCATCTCCTCGCCCATCAGCCGAGCGCACGCGTCATCATAATTGGCGCCGATCTTCTCATACGCCTCACGCATGGAAATCATGGATTAAAAACTCCTTTGGTCAAACTAAATCGTGGGAAACGCGGCGATATCGGCGGGGCGTGCCAACGTCTCGGTGATACGGTCTTGCACCTCGAGCAGGCAGTCGAGCAACAGCGGGTTAAAGGTGCCGCACTTACCGTCCAGAATCATCTGGATTGCCTCCTTGTGCGGGATAGCGTCCTTGTACACGCGCACGCTCGTCAGAGCATCGTACACGTCGGCCACCGAGACCACCTGTGCGGCAATGGGAATTTCGTCGCCCTTAAGGCCATCGGGATAACCCCTGCCGTCCCAGCGCTCGTGATGCCAACGCGCAATCTGGTACGCATATTCCATAAGCGCATTGCCAACGTGATGGCGGCCCAGCTCAAGCAACATGTCGGCGCCGATCGTGGTATGCGTCTTCATAATCTCGAACTCCTCGGGCGTAAGGCGCCCAGGTTTGTTGAGAATCGCATCGTCAATCGACATCTTGCCGATATCGTGCAGCGCCGAAGCCAGGGCAATCGTGGAGCGTTCCTCGTTGTCGAGGGAGATGGTGTCGCTACGCCGGACCAGACAGTCAAGCAGCAGCTCGGTCAGCTTTTCGATATTCGTAACGTGCCTGCCGCTCTCGCCATTGCGAAGCTCCATGACGCCGGCCATGATGTCGATGAGCATGCGACTGTTCTTGACGCGCTCGTTGTACTGCTGGGACAGCAGGTTCGTCAGGCGGCGCTGTTTGGCGTATAGGCGGATGGTGTTGCTTACACGGCGGCGCACGACACGGGAGTCAAACGGGCGGTTGATATAGTCCGAGGCGCCCAGCTCGTACGCGCGCAGAACCATATCATCGGAATCTTCGCTCGAAATCATGATGACAGGCAGATTGTCACTAACCGATCGGCGCGACAGATCGGCCAGCACCTCAAAGCCGCTTATGCCCGGCATGACAATGTCCAGCATCACGAGCGACAACTCATCGCCATAGCGGTCGACCATGTCGAGCGCCGCACGACCGTTATCGGCCTCGAGGATGCAATACTCGTCCTTGAGCATCTCGTTGAGAATGGCTCGGTTCATCTCGGAGTCATCGACGATAAGCACCAAAGGTTTTTCGCTTTGGAAGGCCTCGATGAAATCGCCATCGGTCACGACCGTACCGGCTTTTGCCTTGGCACGGCTCAGCAACTGGACAGCGCGGCCAACGCCCTCATCAACCGTCTCGCCATGAATGCGAACGCCACCAACACATGCCGTCAAACTCACGTGCTCATGGCCCGGAATAATCGCGGAACGAACGGCATCGGATACCTGACGCAGGCGACGGGCGAAGTCATCGGAGGGAATATCGGGCATGACGGCCACAAACTTGTCGCAGCCATAGCGTACGAGCTCGTCAGTCGAACGAATTCCGCTGCGTATGGCCGTCGCCACAGCACCGAGCGCAAGGTCGCCGGCATGACGACCACACGTATCGTTGAAGACCCTAAAATCATCAAGGTCGATCACTGCAACGCCGGCCTTCATGCGGGCGCTACGGAGCTTTTCCTCGTAATATCGGCGATTGCGCACACTCGTCAGCACGTCGGTGTAGACAAGGTCCTCTTCTGCGGCCTCTTGCTCATCAATCGGACGCACCATCAGCAAGACGTGAGGCTCGCCCTCGACCTTCAGAGGACGCAGACGGGCGCGGTACTCAACACCATCGTTGAGCAGTTGCTCCGACACCTCACCCGAATCTGCCAAAGCCTCAAGACTCGACTGACGCAGACAAGGGCACCGATTGCCGGCGAGCAGGCAGTTAGGCTCGCTCTTAATCTGATCGGCCGACAGCAAACGCACCACGGGGTAGGTCTTCGCGACACGGGCGACCTCGGCGGCAGCCTCCTCGTCGGTTAGATTGGCCTCGTGATTATTGAGCATATGGGGCCCTTTCGATAG
>USPT01000233.1 GCA_900556705.1 uncultured Collinsella sp. | reverse complement strand
GAGCTGGGGCCGACCATGACGGGGCCCAAGATCTCGAATGCCGAGGTCGTAGCTAGTGTTTGCGGCCTGCCTGCCATGGGTGCTCCTTTAATCTGTCCCGCCGTTCCGAGGGCTTTGGTATTTGGTCGCCTGCTCGGACAGTCCTGCTCGCACGGAGGCCACATTAAGTGGCCTCCGGCTCGTGCGGAACTCGCGATCGACCAAATACCAAAGCCCTCGGAACTAAGGATACATGGTAGAGGCGCGTGTGCTTCAAAATTCATTAGCTGGTGACGCAGCGTAGGCTCATATCGAAGCATCTTCACCACCGTTTAAATAAAAAAGAAGTACCGGTTGGGGCCGGTACTTCTTTTGGTGCGTTGTTATTTGGCTGTAGCTTTTCTCGTAAGCTTACAGGCCGCAGGCTGCTTTGAGTTCTTCGACTCGATCGGTTTTCTCCCAGGTGAAGTCGGCGTCTTCGCGGCCGAAGTGACCGTAGGCTGCTGTTTTCTCGTAGATGGGGCGACGCAGGTCTAGGTCGCGGATGATTGCGCCCGGGCGCAGGTCGAAGGTCTTCTCTACGGCTTCAACGATCTTGTCCTCGGCAACATGCGCGGTACCGAAGGTGTCGACCATGATTGAGAGGGGCTTGGAAACGCCGATGGCGTAAGCAAGCTCGACTTCGCAGCGATCGGCCAGGCCGGCGGCGACCACGTTCTTGGCGACCCAGCGCGCGGCATACGCGGCGGAGCGGTCGACCTTGGTGCAGTCCTTGCCGCTAAAGGCACCGCCGCCGTGACGGCCGTAGCCGCCGTAGGTGTCGACGATGATCTTGCGGCCGGTGAGGCCCGTGTCGCCCATGGGGCCGCCCACGACAAAGCGACCGGTGGGGTTCACGTAGATGTCCGCGTTGTCCCACGGCATGTTCTCGGCGGCCATGACCGGGGTGATGACGTGCTCGATGAGGTCGGCCTTGATCTTGCCCATGTCCTCGATCTCGGCGGCGTGCTGCGTGGAGATGACGATGGTCGTGACCTCGACGGGCTTGCCTTCCTCATAGCGCACGGTGACCTGGGTCTTGCCGTCGGGACGCAGATAGGCGAGGGTACCGTCGTGACGCACGGCGGCCAAGCGCTCGGCCAGGCGGCTTGCCAGGTAGTGTGGCATGGGCATAAGGGTCTTGGTCTCGTTGGAGGCATAACCGAACATCATGCCCTGGTCGCCGGCACCGATCAGGTCGATCGGGTCGGTGGTAGCGCCGGTCTGGGTCTCGAAGGACTCGTCAACGCCCTGCGCGATATCGGGCGACTGCTCATGGATGAGGCTCATGACGCCGCAGGTGTCGCAGTCAAAACCGAACTTGGCACGGTTGTAGCCAATGCGGCGGATAACGCCACGGGCGATCTCCTGCACGTCGACGTAGGCCTGAGTGCGGATCTCGCCGGCGACGATGACGGTGCCGGTCGTCACGAGGGTCTCGCAGGCGCAGCGGACGTTCTCCACGTTGGCAGGCACGCCGTTGGGGGCGATGTAGCCCTGCTCCTGCAGCTCTATTTCTTTGGCGAGGATTGCATCGAGGACGGCGTCGCTGATCTGATCAGCGATCTTATCGGGATGACCTTCGGTCACCGACTCCGACGTAAAAACGAAGGACCCGTGTTGGGGCGGGATGGAACGAAGTTCTTCTGACATGATTGTCCTTTCAAAAACGTGTCCCGGCGACCGTTACCATTCCGCCGGGCTCTCTATGCAAAGGCACATCATAGCGCGTAATTCAAACATTCACACCCTTTCCGCACCTACTCATTGGGGACAGACATAAATGGCCGGCCGGGTACTCATTGGGGACAGGCTTAAACGAACAGTCTTACCTAAATGCCGACAGGTTGCTCAAAGACTGGTCATTTAAGTCTGTCCCCAATGAGTAGGTCGGTGCCCTTTGTGCGGAGGTTGCTTTGATGCTTTATACTGGTGCAGTTAGACATCCATCCTGCAATCGAGGAGATTTCCATGGCATCAGACGTTCGCGTCCGCTTTGCACCCTCACCGACGGGCAAGCTGCACATCGGCGGCGCCCGCACCGCTATCTATAACTGGGCTTTCGCCCGCGCAAACGGCGGCACGTTCATCCTGCGCATCGACGACACCGACCCCACCCGCTCCACCGACGAGAACACGCAGATCAT
>USPT01000232.1 GCA_900556705.1 uncultured Collinsella sp. | reverse complement strand
GCATGTATATGAGTAACGTTCGCGTTTGTGTAGACGTTGTGGGCGGAGACGAGAAACCTCAGGTTGTTCTCGATGGTATCGAGGCTGCGCTTGCCGCCGATCCCGATATCGAGGTCTTGGCAGCTGGCCCCGCCGAAATCGTCAATCCCTTTGCCGCCTCCCATGCGCGCGTCGAGGCCCTGGAGGCACCCGACATTATCGCCATGGATGACGATCCCATTCGCGCCGTGATGACCAAACGCAAGTCTTCGATCGTGCTGTCGTGCCGCGCCATCAAGAAGGGAAATGCGGACGCGTTTTTCTCTGCCGGTTCGACCGGTGCCATGACCGCCGCTGCCACCGCCTACGTGACGCCGTTTAGGTATCAGGCCGAAGGCAAAAAGCAACCGGTGCGCCCCTGTCTGACCAATGCGCTGCCCAATCGCGCCGGCGGTCTGACGGTGCTGTGCGACATGGGTGCCAACCCCGATGTGGAGGTCGATGACATGGTGCGTTTTGCCCAGATGGGTAGCGCCTATGCCCGCGTCGTCCTGGGCATCGAGCATCCTCGCGTGGGCCTGCTTGCCAACGGCACCGAGGATGAGAAGGGCTCCAACTTTACCAAGGCCTGTTTCCCAGCTATGAAGGCCGCAGTTCCAGGCTTTGTGGGCAACTGCGAAGGTACCGACCTCACCTCGGGCAATTTCGATGTCGTTGTTGCCGACGGCATGTCGGGCAATATCGCTCTCAAGGCTACCGAGGGCGCTGCCAAGTTTTTGCTGCAGGAGCTCAAGGGCGCCTTTATGTCCTCGCTCGGCACCAAGATCGCCGCGCTGCTCATCAAAAAGCAGATGCGCGAGATTAAGGCCAAACTCTCTGGCGATGCCAAGGGCGGCGCCATCCTGCTGGGCCTGCGCGGTGTGGTCTTGATCGGCCACGGCGCCACGTCGGTCGAGGCTGTCAAAAACGGCACGCTCGCCGCGGCTGAGGCCGTACGTGCCGGACTGGTCGAGAACGTCGCCAACTCCATGGACGGCATCGTTTTATAACAGCGGCGTTATGCGCCTCGGGGCGTGCGTCGTGGGGTAGAATCAGAACCGTGTCTTGGTACCGCCCGGGCGGTACCATTCTTTTGGTATTCATGCACTATGAGAGGAAGCGCTATGGACCGCTCCGAAATCTTCGACAAGATCGCCGAGGTCACTGCTGACGTTCTGGGCGTCGATGTTGCCGAAATTAGCGATGAGACCACCTTTGACGACCTCGATGCCAACTCGCTCGAACGCCTGCAGCTGGTTACGGCTATCGAGGACGAGTTCGACCTCGAGATCGATGACGAGACTCTGCTCTCGCTCAACTCTGTCGCCGACGCCGTCGACGCTATCGAAGCTGCCAAGGAGGCCTAAGTCTTGGCTTTATCCGAACGACTTACGCGCGCCCAGGAGATTCTGGGTCACGAGTTCAATGACAAGGTGTTGCTGCGCGCCGCCCTCACGCATCCTTCGGCTGTCGAAGGCCAGCCAGTCTCGGCAAGCTACGAGCGCCTGGAGTTTTTGGGCGATTCCATTTTGGGCGCCGTGGTTGCCCGCTCGCTCTTCGAGTCCTATCCGGAGTTTGACGAGGGCAAGCTTACGCGCCTGAAGGTGTCGCTCGTCTCGGGCGCTACGTTGTCCGAGGTTTCTCACGAGCTGGGCATCGACGACATCATCATCTTTGGTGCCTCCGAGACCGGTACGGGCGCACGCGGCCTGCATTCGGCGCTCGAGAACGTCTACGAGTCGCTCGTGGGCGCGCTATACCTGGATGCCGGCTGGGATGCCGCGGCGGAGTTTATTCACCGCACGCTTAAGCCGCACCTGGCTACCGAGCGTGCCGAACACCCTGCGAACCCCAAGTCGTTTTTGCAGGAGTGCGTGCAGGCCGACGGCCACGAGCCTCCGGCGTATAAGCTGGTTGGTTCCGAGGGTCCGGCGCATGCGCCCACCTTTACCGCCGTGGTGTTGATCGATGGCATTCGCCAGGGTCGCGGCACCGGTTCCTCAAAGAAGGAAGCCGAGGGAGCCGCCGCACTCGAAGCGCTCGACCGCATGGGTTACACCACCAACGGCGTGATTCTGAACAAGAAGCACGTGTAAGCGAGGAACCGTGTATCTCAAGTCCCTCACGCTCAAAGGGTTCAAGTCGTTT
>USPT01000231.1 GCA_900556705.1 uncultured Collinsella sp. | reverse complement strand
GCAAGTGGGCCGTGCATCAGCGCGGCGGCGAGCCGAAGATTTTTGACTATGCGGATGTGCTGCAGTGCGAGATTGCCGAGACCGGAAATCCCGAGGATGTGCCGGAGCTCAGCAAACGCGAACTGGCTCAGCAGATTTTGATTAATCCAGCTCAGGCTACCAAAAACAACGCTGCCAAGCGTAATATGTGCCTTGGTATGGGTGTCATCGTTGTCGTGCAAACCGGCAAGGATGAGATTTCGAAGCTTGAGATTCCGGTGACCGCGGGCGAAGTCAAGCGAGACTCCGGCCTATATCGGTCGTATCGGAACGTTGCGGAGCAGATCAAAGAAGCCTTCGACGCCATGGGGCGTCCGGAGCAATGATTCCTGCAGCATCAAGCGGTTGAGGAGTCTTGCCCATGTCGAGTGAACCATATGCGATTCCGCCCAAAGATCGCGCCTTTGAGGGCATTCTTTGGTATATCAAACATTATGACCTGCAGAGTGGCGACCGGCTGCCCGCCGAGCGTGTGCTCTGTGAAGAGCTGGGCGTGTCGCGCACGGCGTTGCGTGCTGCGATCACGCGCCTTATTTCGTGCGGAACTTTGGAAAGCCGCCGCGGTTCGGGCACCTATGTGTGTCCTCCCAAACCGCTGAACATCTTTCAGGAAACATGGAACTATACGCAGGCGGTGGAGAGGGTTGGCTCAAAGTCGACCGCACGCCTGGTTTGGTCCAAGGTCGTGTATGCCGATATCGATCTTGCCCAAAAAGCCCAGATTGACCTGGGCATGCCGCTCTTCTGCATTCGGCGCGTGCGTGTGGTCAACGGTTCTCCGGCATCGATCGAGACGGCTTACGTCAATCTGTCTTTGTGCCCCTCGCTTCCCGATCATGATTTTGAGCAGGAGAGCCTCTACGACGTTTTGCTCAAAGAGGGGAATGTCCATGTGGCGCACGGCAAGGAGCATATTTCCATCAGCCGTCTGAACGCCGACGAGGCCAAGTTACTGGGCGCTCAGGAGGGCACGCCGGTGTTTTACAAGGCTTCGCACGAGCGCGACGAGACCGATGGCTTTGTCGAGTATTGCAAGTCCGTGATTCTGCCGACCAAGTATCGTTTTGCCGATAACGGCGAGGCAGACGGCGTTGCGACGAAGGTGGGTGTCGAATGGCTGATGCAGTAGAAGACTTGCCGGTTTACAAGCAAATTCGCCGCTGCATTGCGGAGCGAATCGAGCGCGGCGACTACCCGACGGGCTCGATGATTCCGTCCGAAAACGAGCTGGCCGAGGAGTTTGGCACGACGCGCCTGACAATCCGAAGCGCCATGGACGAGCTGGTCAAAAGTGGCCAGATTCGTCGCGTGCAGGGCAAAGGCGCCTTTGTGGGACACAAGTGGTTTGACGAGCACGAACGCAAGGGCGGCTTCCGTCAGTCGGTTCTGGCGTCGGGCGCGACGCCGTCGGTGCGCATCCTGGCGCGCTCCAAACGCTACGCCGGCCCGTATTACGCCGACCTGTTTGGCATCGCCGAGGACGATCTGCTTTACTCGGTGCGCCGTCTCAACTGCATTGATGGTGAGCCCGTATCGATCGAGATGACGCTGATTCCGTGCCTGCTGTTTCCGGGCATCGAAGGCGTGGACATTTCGGTCTTCAGCCTGTTCGAGACCTACGATATGTTGGGACGCAAGCCAGATCAGTCGGTAGAGAAACTCGATATTGAAGCGCTGGGCGCACGCGATGCGAGTTTGCTCAATCTTGAGCCGGGCGATCTGGCGCTCGTACTGGAATGCCTGACCTATGACTCGAGTGGGCAGGCGATTGAGCATGCCAAGTCTTTTAACTGCGGCGATGCCGGCGGATATACCTACAACTACTAGCGTCTAGAGCGTCCCTGCGCACGGCGGGGGCGCTCGTTTTTACGGATATATGTCGCTTGACCGATGAGCGGCAAAAACTGACCGTCTACCGAGAGGGGAGGACGAAATCAAAAAATCGGTATTAAAAACGGCTAACCTGTAATCGTTCACTGGTATTAAGAACCTTTGAATTGTTGAGCTTGGGGCCAAGATGTCCACAAGGTTAAGCGGTGCGACGGGGCGGCAAGCCCGTCCATTCCGTGCGACAATTCAAACTGCTCGTGAAAGGAGCGGGAATGAAGGAGACCGAGAAGATCGAGATCATGCACTTCGACCAGGAGGGCTACCTCG
>USPT01000230.1 GCA_900556705.1 uncultured Collinsella sp. | reverse complement strand
CCGCCGAGCGGGCGCCACTTGGTCAGACCCAGCGTGGGCAGTTGATCGGGAGCCGGGCTCTTAAGGATAGCGAGCGCGGCGTCGTAGCGCTCGTTTTGCTCGCGCTCAACGTCCTCGACACCCATACCGCCCACACGGCTCACCGTGCCGGCGAAGTACGCGTTGACAAACTCCGGCGTAAAGCCCACGGCCTCGAAGATCTGCGCCGAATGGTAGCTCTGCACCGTGGAGATGCCCATCTTGGACATGATGGAAACGATGCCGGCAGTCGCAGCCTTGTTGTAGTTGGCGATGCCTTGCTCGGCTGTCACGTCCAGATCGCCGTGCGCCGCCAAGTCGCGAATGCACGAATGCGCGTTGTACGGATAGATGCCGCTCGCGGAGTAGCCCACCAGTGCCGCAAAGTCGTGCGGAGACACGGCGTCGCCACACTCCACCACGATGTCGGCAAAGGTACGCACGCCGGCGCGGATCAGGTGGTTGTGCACGCAGCCCACAGCGAGCAGTGACGGCACAGGGACCTCGCCCGCCGCAGCACGGTCGCTCAGCACCACGATGTTCACGCCATCGCGAACCGCGGCCTCGACGTCTTCGGCAAGCTGCTTGAGCGCAGCCTGCAGCGCGCCCTCACCCGCGTCGCGGCGGTACACGGCACGGAAACGGCGGGTCTTAAAGCCCACGCGGTCGATGGCGCAGATGCGGTCGAACTCCTCCTCGCTCAGCAGCGGACGCTCCAAGCGAACCAGCTGGCAGGCCGTACGGGAGTCCTCGAGCAGGTTGCCGTGGTTGCCCAGGTAGAGCGTGGTCGAGGTGACCATATGCTCGCGCAGGGCGTCGATCGGCGGGTTCGTGACCTGGGCAAACAGCTGGTAGAAGTAGTCGAAGAACGAGCGCGTCTTCTTGGACAGGCAGGCCAGCGGCGCGTCGATGCCCATCGAGGCGAGCGGCGCCTTGCCCTGCTGGGCCATGGGACGCACGACCTCGTCGACGTCATCCCAGTGGTAGCCGAGCTTGGCCATGCGCACGGCGGCGGGCATCTCGGCGTCCTCGGCGGGCGTTGCCGCAACGGGCTCATCAAGCGCGTCGACGGTCAGCGTCTCTTCGGCGATCCAGTCGCGATAGGGCTTTTCCTTGGCGTAACGGGCGCGCAGCTCGTCGTTGTAGATGACGCGGCCGCGGGCAAAATCGACCTCGAGCATCTGGCCCGGTCCCAGACAGCCGCTCGTCAGAATGTTCTCGGGGCTCACCTCGATGGTGCCCACCTCGCTCGCCAGCATAAAGCGGCCGTCGCGCGTCACGTAGTAGCGAGCCGGACGCAGGCCGTTACGGTCGAGGGCGGCACCCAGGGTACGGCCGTCGGTAAAGGCGATGGCCGCCGGGCCATCCCACGGCTCCATGAGCATGGACTGGTAAGCGTCGTAGGCGCGGCGCTCCTCACTCAGGCTGTCGTTGTGGTCCCACGGCTCGGGCAGCAGCATGGATGCGGCACGCGTGAGCGGGCGACCGTTCATGACCAAAAACTCGAGCACATTGTCCAGAATCGCGGAATCGGAGCCCTCGCGGTTGATGATGGGCATCACGCGCTCAAGATCGTGCTGCAGCACGGGGCTGTACAGGTTGGGCTCGCGGGCGCGAATCCAGTTGACGTTGCCCTTGAGGGTGTTGATCTCGCCGTTATGGATGATAAAACGGTTGGGGTGCGCGCGCTCCCAGCTGGGTGTAGTGTTGGTGGAGTAGCGCGAGTGGACGAGCGCCACGGCCGTTTTGACGGCGGCGTCGTTGAGATCGGTGAAGAAGCGGCGCATCTGCGTGGCGACCAGCATGCCCTTGTACACGATGGTGCGAGAGCTCATGGAACACACGTAGAAGATCTTGTCGCGCAGGGCGAACTCGGCGTCGGCCTTTTTCTCGATGGTGCGGCGGCACACGTACAGGCGGCGCTCGAAGGCGTCGCCGGCGGGCGTGTCGTCCGGACGGCCCAGGAAAGCCTGCAAGATGGTGGGCATGCAGGCGCGGGCTGTCTCGCCCAGGTCGTGCGGGTCGACCGGCACCTCGCGCCAAAAGAGCAGCGGCACGCCGGCCTCGGCGCAGCCCTCCTCAAACACGCGGCGGGCATCCTCTACGCCCTTGTCGTCCTGCGGGAAGAACAGCATGGCCACGCCATAGTCGCCCTCTGCCGGCAGAATCTGGCCGCACTTTTGAGCCTCTTT
>USPT01000229.1 GCA_900556705.1 uncultured Collinsella sp. | reverse complement strand
GCGCCTATGCCGATGGTTACGACGTGCAGATCGCCAAGATCGTCTGCAAGGCCCTTGGTGGCGAGCCCGCTGCCGTCAAGCAGAGCTTCTCGGGCCTTATCGATTCGCTCAACAACGGCCAGATCGACCTCATCATCGCCGGCATGAGCGCCACGCCCGAGCGCGAGGAGTCTGTCGGCTTTTCCGACCCGTACTTCATTGGCTACTTTGGCCTGTTCGTAAAAGAGGGCTCTCCCTACCAAAACGCCACCAAGCTTAGCGACTTTAGCGGTGCCACGGTACTCGGCCAAAAGGACACCATGCTCGATACCGTCATCGACGAGATCCCGGGCGTTGTCCACAAGAACCCGGTCGATTCGGTCCCCACGGTGTTCTCGAACCTGCTGCAGGGCACCTGCGACGCCGTGACCTACAACACCGAGAACGAGAAGGGCTATATGGCCCAAAATCCCGGTATCGTCCCCATCCATTTTGCCGAGGGCGAGGGCTTTAAGCAGGAGGTCGCGGCAAATGTCGGTTGCCGCAAGGGCTCGGACAAGCTGCTTAAGCTCATCGACAAGACACTCAAGGGCATTAGCCAAGAGGAGCGCGACCAAATGTGGGACGCGTGCCTCGACCGTCAGCCGGCATAGGGAGGCAGCATGAAAACCATTAATCGCCTGGCCTCCTTTATCAAGGCCGACCACCGTTATGTATACCTGGGCACGAGCGTCATCGCGGCGCTCGGCCTGGCGTTTAGCCAGCGCAACCCCACGCCGCTGAGCTTCTTGGCCCCCACGGGCGTGTTCCAAGATTGCCTTTGGGCGATTCTTTGGGCCTGGCTCGTCGTGTCGGCGGCGGCGCTGGTCACCAAGCTCATGCGCTGGAACGACTATCGCGAAACATCGCCGTTCGCCTCCGAGCGTTGCCGCCGTGGCGCACGCCTGGGCAGCTACGTCGTGGTCGCCATCGCGGCGATCTTCTTTGTCGACCGCTGCGTCATGTCGTTTATCGACCTGGTGCAGGTGAGCATTGTCTCGGATTCCAACCCCAGCGACTTTTTGTCGAGCCTGGTCTACATGACCTACAAGAGCGGCGACTTCTTCATCCGCGGCATCGAGATCACCATCGCGCTTGCCACCTTCGGCACCGTCATCGCATTCTTCCTGGCGCTGCTCTTTGTGTTCCTGCGTATTCAGACCTTCGACCGCGTGGACAACGACCTGGTGCGCTTCTTTAAGAGTATCGGCCGCGGCTTTGCGACCATCTATTCCACCATCGTGCGCGGCACGCCCATGATGGTCCAGGGCCTGCTCATCTATTACGCGGGCTTCACCGTTTTGCGCGGCATGGGCTTCGAGACCGCCCAGGCCAACCAGATCTGGAGTACCTTCACCGCCGGCCTCGTCACCATCTCGCTCAACTCCACCGCCTACATGATGGAGGTCCTGCGCGGCGGCATCGAGTCCATCGATCCCGGCCAAGCCGAGGCGGCGCGATCGCTGGGCCTGTCGCAGTGGCAGGCTATGCGAAAGGTCGTGTTCCCCCAGGGCATTAAAAACGCGATTCCGGCGCTCACCAACGAGCTCATCATCAACATCAAGGATTCGTCGGTGCTCTCGGTCATCGGCGTGTTCGACCTTATGTACGCTACTACCACGGTCGCCGGCGTGTACTACCGCCAGATGGAGGTCTACTGCGTGGCGCTCGTGGTCTACCTGATCCTGACGCTCGTGGCGAGCCGCCTGCTCGAGGCCTTTGGCAAAAAGCTCGGCGCCGAGGCTCCGGCCACGCTGCCCAGCTCCAACTAGGCGCAAGACGAGGAGATTCATCATGGCAGATACCGCCATTACCGGCGTTGCGGCCGCCGCACAGATCAATGAGCCGCTCATCCGCGTCGAGGGCCTGCGCAAGAGCTTCGGCTCGCTCGAGGTGCTCAAGGGCATCGACCTGTCCGTTAACCCCGGCGAGGTCGTCACCATTATCGGCGCCTCGGGCTCGGGCAAGTCGACTTTCCTGCGCTGCCTCAACCTGCTCGAGACCCCGGACGCGGGCCACATCTGGTTCCACGGCCAGGACCTCACGGCCGAACGCTGCAACATCAACAAGCTGCGCGAGGACATCGGCATGGTGTTCCAGGGCTTTAACCTGTTCAACAACATGGACGTGCTCGACAACTGCACGCTTGCGCCCGTCATGCTCAAAAAGATGAGCAAGGCCGAGGCTGAAAAAATTGCGATGGAGCATCTGACG
>USPT01000228.1 GCA_900556705.1 uncultured Collinsella sp. | reverse complement strand
ACCAGACGATCGGCGTCGGCGTATCCTCGCTGCTGTACTACTGCGGCCCCATCATCGTTATGGCGCTCTCCCCACTCATCTTTGGCGAAAAACTGACCGGCGGCAAAATCGCCGGGTTTATCGCCGTCGCCTGCGGCGCCTTCCTCATCGCGGCACAAGGTCTGGGCGGCAATATGCCCATTGCGGGTATCGCTTGCGGCATCGTCTCGGCCTTCTGCTGCGCATTGATGGTCATCGCCAGCAAGGGCGCGCCACACATCGAAGGCCTCGAGAACTCCACGCTCCAGGTGAGCGCCGCCTTTGTGACCGCGCTGGTCCTCACGCTCATCACGCAGGGTGCTCCCTCATTCCTGCCCGCCGGCGTCGCCGCCAGTATTGATTGGCGCGCCGTCGTCATGCTCGGCGTCGTCAACACCGGCATCGGCTGCCTGCTCTACTTTAGTGCCGTCGCCAAACTGCCCGTGCAGACCGTCGCCGTCGTCGGCTACCTCGAGCCGCTTTCGGCCGTCGTGTTCTCGGCCGTCCTTTTGGGCGAAACCATAACACCGGTCCGCCTGATGGGCGCCGCGCTTATCATCGGCGGCGCGATTTTTTGCGAACTCGCCGGCAAGCGCGCAAGCGCCAAGGCTGGCATAGCCCAGACAGCACGTGCTTAAAAGCCCCTGTTTTGAAATGCTACCTACGTACATAAATAATCCCCAGCTGGGGATTATTGTCTAAAATAACCTGATGTGCCAAACTGCTCTTGTATGTATAAAGACGGCATAAAGATTATCTGTCCTAGACAGATAACCGGATGTCAAAGGGAGTCCACGTGGCACACAACAAACTGGAGGCAAGCCCCCAAGACCAGCGTGGTCAAGGCGGGCACGGAGCCATCCCCCTCTCCGCTGGCATGCTGCTCGTAACGCTCGGCGTCGTCTATGGCGACATCGGCACGAGCCCCATGTACACCATGAAATCAATCGTCGCCAACAACGGCGGCATCGGTACCGTCAGCGAGGACATGATCCTGGGCGCGCTTTCGCTCGTCATCTGGACCATGACGCTCGTGACCACGGTCAAGTACGTGGTAATCGCCATGAAGGCCGACAACCACAACGAAGGCGGCATCTTCGCCCTGTTTAGCCTGGTGCGCAAGGTGGCACCGTGGCTGATTCTCCCCGCCATGATCGGCGGTGCGGCGCTACTCGCCGACGGCATCCTCACCCCCGCTGTCACGGTCACCACAGCCATCGAGGGTCTGCGCACCATCGAGTGGGGCCACGCGCTGTTGGGTGACGGGCAAACTAACGTCATCATTATTACCATCATCATTATCTGCGGCCTGTTTGCCATGCAGCGCGCTGGCACCTCGTCAATCGGCAAGCTGTTCGGTCCGCTCATGACGCTGTGGTTCCTGTTCCTGGCAGGCGCCGGTCTGTTCAACATGCTCGGCAACCTGTCCATCTTGCGCGCGCTCAACCCCATCCGCGGCGTCATGTTTCTGTTCTCGCCCATCAACCACTCGGGCATCATGGTGCTCGGCTTCGTCTTCCTGTCGACGACCGGCGCCGAGGCGCTCTATTCAGACATGGGCCACGTGGGCAAGGCCAACATCTACGCATCCTGGCCGTTTGTTAAGGCGGCGCTTATCCTTAACTACCTGGGTCAGGGCGCTTGGCTGCTCGCAAACAATTCCAATCCCCAGATGCTCGCGATGGATATCGTCAACCCGTTCTATATGATGCTCCCTGAGCCCCTGCGCCCCTTTGCCATCGTGCTTTCGGCCGTGGCGGCCATCATTGCCTCGCAGGCGCTCATCACCGGCTCGTTCTCGCTGGTATCCGAGGCCACGCGCCTCAACCTTATGCCGCACCTGCGCATCCACTACCCCAGCGACACCAAGGGTCAGCTCTATATTCCGCTCGTCAACAACATCATGTGGGTCGGCTGCATCTTCATCGTGCTGCTGTTCCAGAACTCCGAGCGCATGGAGAGCGCCTATGGCCTCGCCATTACCGTGACCATGCTTATGACCACGACGCTTTTGACGAGCTATATCGTCGGCATTCTCAAGCACAGACTGAGCGCCTGCGTCTTCGCCCTGCTTTTTGGCGCCATTGAGCTGTGCTTCTTCGCTTCATGCCTCACCATGTTCTTTGACGGCGGCTACGTCATGATCTTCCTGGCCGCGCTGCTGTTTGGCCTTATGTATGTGTGGCGCCGCGGCACCGCCATCGAGCGCACGCAGACGATCCTGCTGCCCGTCT
>USPT01000227.1 GCA_900556705.1 uncultured Collinsella sp. | reverse complement strand
CCGACATCATCATGTTCGACAACATGACCCACGACGATATGGCTGCCGCGATTGAATTTATCGCCGGTCGTGCCAAGACCGAGTGCTCGGGCAACGTGGACGCCAGCAATATCCGCGCGCTTGCCGACCTGGGCGTTGACTTTATTAGCTCGGGGGCGCTGACGCACTCTGCGCCGATTCTCGACCTCTCGCTTAAGCACCTGCGTCTGCTGGACGGTAAATAATGGACGCCCGCGAGCGTCGCCGTGCCATCTTGGCCGTGCTCGAGGGAGCCAAAGATCCCGTCTCGGGCAGCGCGCTTGCCCACGAGGTGGGCGTGAGCCGTCAGGTCGTGGTGCAGGACATCGCCCTGCTGCGCGCCGACGGGCACGATATCGTCGCCACCAATCGTGGCTATGTACTACAGGAGGCGCCGAGCAGCCCGGCTGTGCCCACGCGTCTGGTCAAGGTACGCCATGGCGTGGAACAGGCGGGCGATGAGCTCACGAGCATCGTCGACGCGGGCGGCGCCGTGCTCAACGTGATCGTCAACCACCGCGTGTACGGCAAGATCACGGCCGACCTGGACATCCGCAATCGTCGCGATGTTGAGCGCTACCTGCACGATATCGAGAGCGGCAAGAGCTTTCCGCTGCTAACGGTGACGAGCGGCTATCACTTCCATCGTATTGCGGCAGAAGACGAGCAAACCCTCGACGAGATCGAGGCCATGCTCAAGGAGAAAGGTTACTTGGCGGACCTAATGCCCTACGAGGACGATTTGTCCTAGTCGACGCCGCATCTATAAGTTGCGGTGAAATAGTTCCTAAAATCGGCATCCAAGCCATAAAACAGGAACTATTCCACCGCAACTGCCAAGGGTCCCGCTTCAAATTAGCTGCCCACACATGCAAAAGGAGGCCTCCGCGGCGATGCGGAGGCCTCCTTTTTGTGCACGGTGTACTTGTGAGTGTGCAAGTGGGGGAGTTGTTACTCCTCGACGATCTCGGTGATCGCGCCGGCGGGGCAAGCGTCCTGGCAAGCGCCACAGGCGACGCAGGAATCCTCGTCAGCGACGGTAGCGACGTCCTGGAGCTCCAGAACGCCAGCGGGGCAGGAGTCGACGCAAACGCCACAAGCGATGCACTCGTCGGCATCAATTACGGGATGAGCCATGGTAGTTTCCTCTCTGTTGACCGACGCTACAGGCGATGTGCGTCGGTTTGATTCGGGCAAAAACATACCACGGGAGCGACCGTTTGCAATACCCTCTGACCGGCATCTTCATACCGTTCGCCGAGTATGCCGCGGCTTACTAAAAAACATGCAGGTGAGGCCGTTGAGCTGCGCAAATGTTAGCTATAGGTGACTTGAAATATAGGGCGATTGAGCGTGCTTGCGGAAACCGCATCCCGTAATCCACGTCCAAAACGGGACACGGCTTCAGACTCGCACCTCAGTCAACTCTACATAGATCTCAATAGACCTGTTGAGAACTCAAACAGTGTATCTACCTGCGCATTTGAGAACCTAAACTCTCAGAGATAAGAAATCTTATATGAATTGACTTAGATTTTGTATATTCCGGCCCATAAGGGGATACACTACATCCTGAAAGACAAGCCGAAGCGCCGCGCGACAGATCGTCGAGGCGGCGCGAACGCAAAAGAGAGAGGGAATTTCTAATGAGTAAGATTCTTGGTATCGACCTTGGTACTACTAACTCCGCTATGGCCGTTCTCGAGGGCGGTTCTCCGACCATTATCGTGAACGCTGAGGGCGACCGCACCACCCCGTCCGTCGTTGGCTTCCGTGCTGACGGCGACCGTGTCGTGGGTAAGGCCGCTAAGAACCAGGCTGTCACCAACCCCAAGAACACCGTGTTCTCCATCAAGCGCTTCATGGGCCGCAAGTACTCCGAGTGCACCTCCGAGATCAAGACTGTGCCGTACGAGGTCAAGGAGGGCCAGGGTGGCCGTGCCGTCGTCGACATCGAGGGCAAGGATTACACCGCCGAGCAGGTGAGCGCCATGACGCTCGCAAAGATGAAGGCCGACGCCGAGAAGTATCTGGGCGAGACCGTCACCGACGCCGTCATCACCGTCCCGGCCTACTTCAACGACGCCCAGCGTCAGGCCACCAAGGACGCCGGCAAGATCGCCGGCCTCAACGTCAAGCGTATCGTTAACGAGCCGACCGCTGCTGCCCTGGCCTATGGCCTGGACAAGCAGGGTACCGACCAGCGCATCCTGGTCTTCGACCTGGGCGGTGGCACCTTCGATGTCTCCA
>USPT01000226.1 GCA_900556705.1 uncultured Collinsella sp. | reverse complement strand
AGGCATGCGAGGCCGTCAAGAAGTCCAAGAAGCTGCTGAACTTTACGCTCGACGATGGCACCGGTACCGACCGCACCATCCTCTCCGGTATTCACGATTATTACGAGCCCGAGGACTTGGTCGGCAAGACCCTGCTCGCCATCACCAACCTGCCTCCGCGCAAGATGATGGGTATCCCCAGCTGCGGCATGCTCATCAGCGCCATCCACGAGGAGGAGGGCGAGGAGCGCCTCAACCTGATCCAGCTCGACGCTTCCATCCCTGCCGGCGCAAAGATGTACTAGGGAGTTACGCGGGTTTACCAACCCGCGTAACCAGTTGACGCTGCAAGCCCGCCAGAGCGGCAATCTGCCTTTCAACTTCAGCGGCATGACCAAAAGGTCTATGCCGCCTTGTTTCAAGGCACCTTGCTCGCTCTGGCGGGCTTTCGCTGTCGTTGCCAAAACATCGGCGTTACCTTGGTCTAGATGTAGTCATTGGCTATTGCGCGCATGGTTCGCATGACAGCCGTCTCTTTTATGTTTCCTTTAGCCGTTGCTGCCTAGGATGGGGGTTAGTCGGTAGGAAGGGAGCGTCTATATGGACGACGCGAGCGAGCGTGCAATCGAAGAGGACATGCTCGATCAGTTCAATTACTTTGATGATGAGGATGAGGAGCTAATCGATCGTCGTGAGCCGGCATCGCTTGACTCATTTGATCTGGTCGATGAAGAGCCCGACGAGGACGAGGGCGAATTAACGGAGCCCCCACAGCCTTCGCGCCTTGACTCGCTGCTTTCGAGAGCCCCCATGCACCACGGCGTTCGTGCCGGCGCGCTCCATATGAAAACTGACTGGCACCAGATCGTGACGGCAGGCGATGAACTTGCCGTCGATGCGCCGCTCACCGATAAATCATCCATCATCTGCCGCACCGGTATGCTTATGCTCGCGAGCGGAACGGGTGCCTGGCGTGTTCGCGATACCATGAATCGTGTCGCCGCCGTACTCGGTGTGACCATCCACGTTGATTTAAGTCTCCTGTCGTTTGAGTGTACTTGCATCGAAGATGGTCACTGCTTTAATGAGGTCGTCAGCTTGCCCACAACGGGCGTCAATACCCATCGCATTTGGATGATGGAGAGTTTCCTCAAGGAAATCGAGACCTATGGTCGTCGTTTCACGGTGCACGAGTATCACGAGATGCTCAAGACCGTTGAGAGTTCAAAACCTGATTACGCGCCTTGGCAACAGGGCCTTGCGGCGGCCTGCGCCTGTGGCGCCTTCGTTTTTTTGCTCGGCGGCGGCCCTATCGAGATGGCCTGCGCGTTCGTGGGCGCGGGTGTCGGCAACTTTGCCCGCTCCCATATTCTCAAGCAAGGCCTTGGTCAGTTCAGCGCGCTGACGACCGGCGTTGCGCTCGCTTGCGTTTCGTATCTGCTGGCATTGCTCGGCCTTGGCCAGGTCATACCGGGGGCAATGTCGCACCAAGAAGGCTATATCGGCGCCATGCTCTTTGTGATTCCCGGCTTTCCGCTCATTACGGCAGGTCTCGACATCGCCAAGCTTGACATGCGAAGCGGTATCGAACGTCTGTCATATGCCGTATCGATTATTGTGATGGCGACGCTCGTAGGTTGGATGGTTGCCGAGTGTGTTGGCCTGGCGCCGGACGACTTTGCGCCGCTCGGCCTTTCGCCGCTTGCTCTTACGCTCCTGCGCGTGGTGATGAGCTTCGTTGGCGTATTCGGCTTCTCGGTGATGTTCAACAGCCCGGTAAAGATGGCCGCGGCAGCTGGGCTGATCGGCGCCGTGTCCAATACCCTGCGTCTGACCCTTGTCGATGCGCCGACGATGATTCCCTTCCTGGGCCTCAGCACGGGAATGCCTCCCGAGGCAGCAGCGTTTATCGGCGCGCTGGTATCGGGTCTGCTGGCAAGCTTGGCCGAAGTCAAGCTCACCTACCCGCGCATCGCCCTCACGGTGCCTTCGATTGTCATTATGGTGCCCGGTCTGTATCTCTATCGCTCTATGTATTACATGTGCACCTTCGACACAGTCAATATGCTCGGCTGGTTTGTGCGCGCAGTGCTCATCGTAGCGTTTCTGCCCGTTGGGCTGGGTGTGGCGAGAACTCTCACCGACCCTCGCTGGCGCCACACCAGCTAATTGGTACAAGGGGGACAGGTTACTTTGCACCAAATGAGTTGCGGTGAAATAGGGACTGAATTGCTGCGTAAAGGGTCAAAACAGTCCGTATTCCACCGCAACTTATGGGGTCGGGGGATTATC
>USPT01000225.1 GCA_900556705.1 uncultured Collinsella sp. | reverse complement strand
ATTACTTGCCGGCAAAGTCAATTTAACATAAACTGTTAAAAAGTAACCTGAGTTTTTTAAATTCTTCGGAGGTTATTATGAGTTCCGACAATCGCACTCCCCGGCTTCATTCCTTCCGCATCGCTTGTGCGATAGCCTCTGCGACCCTTTGCGCCACCGCCATCGCACAAGTGGCGTTCTCCTTAAAGCCAGCAATCGAAGTGCTCGACAACCCTGTAATTGCAGACTCCCCCGCGTATCCAGCCCTTGCGATCTCGACATTGGTCCCTGCCGTCATCGGTATCGCTACGACCATCCTCAGCGCCGTTCTCGTGTGGACGATCAAGAGCGGAGACCCCTTCAAGAAAGGGTCTGCGACATGCTTGAAGGTGCTCGGCATTCTCTTCGTTGTTCAAGCTGCCACCAGCCTCTACGCCGGCTCACTCAAAACCTCCGTTTCGATGTTTGGCGGCGAGGGGGCCGTCGGCGCCCAAGAGATCGCTTCATCATTCGATTGGACCTCTCTGGTTCTCGGCATCGTCCTGTTCATGCTTTCCCAGCTCTTCTTGTACGCCCGAGAGCTGTACCTCGACTCCGACGAGATTGCGTAAGGAAACGCCATGCCCGTAATTGTTCGCCTCGACAAGATCATGGCCGAGCGAAAGATTTCCTCGAACGAACTTGCCGAAAGGATTGGAACCACGCCCGTGAACCTGTCCCGTATTAAAAAAGGGCATATTCGCGGCATTCGCTTCAACACACTCGAGCAGCTATGCCTCGCCCTTCGTTGCCAACCCGGAGACCTTCTCGAAGTCATGAGCGAAGAGGATGCCCGAAAGGAGTTCGGACTCGATTGGTCCGCCGAGGATTAGAGGGCGGTCGTACTCGCCCTGCACACGGGGATGCGAATCGGCGAGGTCTGCGGCCTTCGGTGGTGCGATGTGGATTTCGAGACGGGCCTGATCTCGATCAGACACTCGGTGGCGTACGCGAAGGGAATGGGTTCGTTCATCAAGGACACCAAGACCCATGACGCCAGGGGTATCCCCATCGACCCGGTCGGCCTACTCCCCTTCCTGAAGGAGACCCACGAGATCGACTGCGGAAAGCTGCGCTTGCGCGGCCTTACCGGGGCGGTCGAGATCGGGGACTGCTACATCCTGTCGGAGCCGGGCGCGACCTTCGCGACGACAAGCTATATCCGCAGGGCGTTCAAGACGTTCTCGGAGACCAACGGCCTCATGGGCACCAACGACGAGCTGATCACGTTCCACGGCCTTCGCCACACGTTCGCAACGCAGTGGATCCGCCAAGGCGGCGATATCAAGGCGCTCCAATCGATCCCCGGCCACAAGGACGCCATGGCGACGCTCAGCGTCTACGCCGACATCGAGCCCATCTCCAAAATCCATAACATGCTGCGCGCCACGCCGTGCCTTTGGCGCGGGCACCTCGGGCCGAGGATCGATCCGGGTCCCATGTTCCAACAGAGGATCCAGGAGTCCATCGAGACGCTCCAGGCGTTCGGCTACGGCATCACCGAGCCGGACGACCGAAATATCGCCATACGCGACGTGAAGACGAACAGTTGGCTCTAGCTCACCGAGTACGCGGCAGTGCTGGGCCCATCCCAACTGAGGTCACGGTGGTCCGATAGGGGCGCCGCCCGCGGCATGCGCCGCGGAGCGGTATCCCCTACCGAAGGGCGGGGATGCCCTCCGCTTCCAGTTCGGAATCAGCCGTCGGAGGCGTTCGGCTGACTGCGGGAACGGCCTGTCCGCTCAATGTGTTCGGCTGAGATCGGAAATCAACCCAACACGAGCCGGACACGCGCCAGACGGCTCTTCCCCGTACGGCCTTCCCCCTTACGCTCATGTTGCAGGCATGTAACGCCGCAGCGAGCGCGCCTTTTTTGCGCCAGACAGGTACAATGATGAACACTGTACCGTAGCGGAGCGCCCCGCGCGCGCCGCAACCACGCGAAAGGGTTTCCCATGGCCGAGATCTCGTCCTCCCGTATCGTCATCACCGTCCTTGGCAAGAACCGCCCCGGCATCGTCGCCGGCGTCACCCGTGTCCTGGGCGAGGCCAACGTCGACATCCGCGACATCACGCAATCCATTATCGAGGACATCTTCACCATGACCATGCTGGCCGATACCGCCGAGTCCAAGCTCGACTTCGCTGAGCTGCAGAAGGCCCTGGCCGAGGCCGGCGAGCTTTCGGGCGTCAACGTGTCCATCCAGCGCGAGGACGTCTTTAACTTTATGTACCGCCTGTAGCGAACAAGCCGCT
>USPT01000224.1 GCA_900556705.1 uncultured Collinsella sp. | reverse complement strand
CGATAAAGCCGCCGAGCCAGCCGATCGGCGCAAACTGCACCAGCGGGAACAGCGAGAACACCCAGGTCAGCAGGACGACTGCCGCCGCTCCCGCAAAGTTGGCAATCCAGTAGTCGCGCTTGGTGATGACGCGCTTTTCGCACACCCACTGGCCGCACAAAAAGCCGATGTAGATCGCGAAGAGAAAGAGCACCAGCGCAAGCACCACGAACGTCCAGCTCATAGGCGCTACTCCCCGTGATGGTGGCCGCAGCAGTACTCGTGGCCGTCGTCATGGCCGTAGCCGCCGCAGCACTCGTGGTCCTCGCCATGGTGGTGGCCACAACCGCACTCGTGATCGTCGTCATGCTCGCCGCATCCGCAGCCTTCCTCGTGAGCGCCATGCTCCTCGGGACGATACTGCGACCAGTCCAGACCGGCGGCGATGGCGTCGGCCTCCTCCTTATAGAGGACCGTGACGGCCTGGGTGCCCAGCTTGGTGCCACCGATGGCATCGAGCATGTCGTAAAGCGTAAAGGCCACGTCGGCGCCGGGCAGCGCAAGCTCGCGGTCGTCGGCATAGGCGAGCGCCAAGCGCAGGTCCTTAATGAAGTGCTCAACCATAAAGCCGGGCTTGTAGTCGCCGTCGAGCGCCTTGGGCGCCAGGCTCTCCATGGCGCCGGACTTACCGGTGCCGCCCAGGATCATCTGACGGGTCTTCTCAAGATCAAGGCCGCTCAGCTCGGCAAACGCCAGCGCGTCTGCCATGCCGACCATGCAGGCGCCCAGCGACACCTGGTTGGCGAGCTTGGCAGCCTGGCCCTTGCCGGCGCCATCAAAGCAGCAGATGGTTGCCGCAAAGGTGGAAAGGATGTCGCGGACCGGCGCGATGTCGTTCTCGGTGGCGCCCACGATAGCCGTGAGCGTGCCGGCGATGGCACCCGACTCGCCGCCGGTGACGGGGCAGTCAAACGCCATGCGGCCGGAGACCTGGGCGGCCTCGGCAATGTCGCGCGCCAGCTCGGGCGAGCTCGTGGTGAGGTCGATCAGGACCGCACCGGGCTTAGTGCACGCGAGCAGACCGTCACCCGCCAGGTAGAGCTCCTCGACCTCGGAGGGATAACCCACCATGGTAAAGACGACGTCGGCGTTCGCCGCAGCATCTGCCGGCGTATCGGCCCAGACGGCACCGCGCTCAACGAGCGCTGCGGCCTTGGACTTGGTGCGGTTGTTGACCGTGACGGGATAGCCAGCGTCCAGAATGTGGCCGGCAATGGGGGCACCCATAATTCCGGTGCCGATAAATGCGACAGAGAGCTTGTTTGCCATGAAACCTTTCCTTTTGGGTTGGGTGTTATTACCAGGTTGAATACTCGGTGCCAGCGTTTGGGCTGTGAGTCGAGGGCGACTACGGCCGCAGCGCCTGCCTACTGGCCGCGCACGCGGCGAGCGATGCGGTCGGAAAGCGACGCCTTGTCGGCGCGGTTCTTACCCCAAAACGCGCAGGCCACCATGCCGGGGCCCACGTGCGAGCCAATGGTGGGACCCACGGAACTGCGAATGATCGTGACGTCGGCGCAGCCCTCCTCCTTGCGAATGGCGGCTTCGAGCCAGTCGCCGTCCTTTTCGGCATCGGCCGTCATGATCGCGATGGGCATGGTGCGGTCGGGCACGTAGTTCTCGCGGAACGACTTGAGGATGGACTTGAGCGCCTTCTTGCGGCCGCGGTTGACGCCGATCAGCGACAGCGAGCCGGCCAGGTCGTAGGACAGCTCGGGTTTGACGTCGAGCTTTGCCGTGAGCTGTGCCGCCGCGGGCGGAATGCGGCCGCCGG
Source organism: uncultured Collinsella sp. (assembly GCA_900556705.1). Lineage (GTDB taxonomy): Bacteria > Actinomycetota > Coriobacteriia > Coriobacteriales > Coriobacteriaceae > Collinsella. Next base: position 497 of record USPT01000224.1, on the reverse strand, counting down.
CAGCCAGCGCGTCAAAGCTCTCGAGCGTAAAGTAGCCGTGGACGTAGGTCTTTGCCTCGTTTGCCCAATCGACCAGCTGCTTGGCGGTCAGTCCCGCCGAGCGCTGGCGCACGGCCTCGAGCGCCAAGAGCGCGCCGGTCGCGCAGGGCAGAGCGTTGTCGACCACGTAGAGCTCAAAGTTGGGATACTCGGCGCGCACGGCGTCCGCCGCCTGGCACGCGGAGTTGTAGCTCGACGACAGCGCCGAGGTAAAGCACAGGTAGACCGTGGGCGTGCCCTCCTTGGCACACTCGGTAAAGAACTCGATATAGCGACCGAGCGACACGGCGGAGGTAGACACGCGAGCGCCGGCGCGCATGCGGTCGTAGAACTCCTTAGGGCTCATGCTCGACCAGATATCGTCCGTGCGCTCCTCGCCATCGATAATGAAGGGGAAGCCCAAGATATCGACATCGAGGTTCGCGGCGACCTCGGGGCTAAAGTCGCAGCAGGTATCG
>USPT01000223.1 GCA_900556705.1 uncultured Collinsella sp. | reverse complement strand
TCTACGTCACGGTCAACATCGTCATCAAGCAGTCCGAGATGAGCGATGCGCTGCAACTCATCCATCGCTGCTCCACGCTGGGCGCCGATGCCTTCATCATCCAGGACTGGGGCCTGTTCTTTGAGGTCAAGCGCACGATGCCCGGCATCGAGACGCACATCTCAACCCAAGCAAACATCCACGACGACCGCGGAACCCTTTGGTGCCGCGAGCAGGGCGCCGACCGTGTGACCCTCTCGCGCGAGCTTTCCATCGACGAGATTGCCGCCATTCACGATGCCGCGCCCGATGTGGACCTTGAGGTCTTTAGCCATGGTGCCATCTGCTTTTGCTACTCGGGCCTGTGCCTGCTTTCGAGCTTTGCCATGGCGGGACGATCGGCCAACCGTGGCATGTGCGCCCAGCCCTGCCGCCTGCCCTACAAGCTGATCGACGAGAACGGTCGCGCACTCTCCCCCGCCGGCCGCGAGCGTGCGCTATGCCCGCGTGACACCAACACTTCACAGCTTGTTCGCCGTCTGTATGACGCCGGCGCCGCGTCGCTCAAGCTCGAGGGCCGCATGAAGGCGCCCGATTACGTGTACTCCATCGTTGATGTATATCGTCACGAAATTGACGACATGCTATCCGGAGCCACCGTTGCCAAGGACGAGGAAGCCGCCCGCCAGCGCCAGCTCAAGCGCTGCTTCAACCGCGACTTTACGCACGCCTATCAGGACGGCACCTCGGGCGACGAAATGATGAGCTACGAGCGTTCCAACAACCGCGGCCAGATCGTGGGCACGGTGCTGGGCAGCCGCCCGGCCAACCGCGATGTGCGCGGTCTCAAGCCCGACGACCGCCGTCGCCGCGCCGCCATCGCCCGCATTGAGCTGTTTGAGCCCGTGGGCAAAGGCGACCTGCTGGAGCTTCGCCACGATAACGAGTTTGACCAGTTCCTGACCACCATTGCTGCCGATGATGCCGCCGCAGGCGACATCATCGAATGTCGCGTACCCCGCAGCATGCCCGAGGGCTGCCGCGTCCGCGTGATTCGCAGCCAGCGTGCCATCGACGCCGCCGGCGCCGCGCTCAAGCGCGATGTGCTGCGCCGCCGAGCTGTTGATGCGTCCGTCGTGGCGCGCCTGGGCGAGCCGTTTACCGTCACACTCACCTGCTGTGACAGCCCCGCGCTCACCGCCACCGCCACAGGCTTCACCGTCGAGGCCGCCAAGACCCGCGCCGTCGAGGCGGCAGACCTGGTTGAGCATGTGGGCCGCATGGGCTCCTCGCCCTTTGAGGCAGCGAGCTTTGACGTTTCGCTCGACGCCGGCTGCGGCATGGGCTTCTCCGCCGTTCACAAGGTGCGCGCCGCCGCTTGCAAGGCGCTGGAAGAGGCCATTCTGGCGCCGTACGAGGAGCGCGCGAAAACTCTCGAGATTCCGGTGCTCGACAAATGTACGCGCGCTATGCCCGAGCATTACCGCGATGAGCCGCAGATCTGCGCCGCCGTCACCACGCTCGAAGCCGCCGAGGCAGCTCGCGCCGAGGGCGCCACGCGCATCTACATGACCACCGATGCGCTCGATGCGGCCGAGCTCTCCCCCGCCGATGCGTTTGAGCAGGGCATCGTACCCGTACTCGACGAGGTCTGCCGCGCCGTCGACCACGAGCGCGTCGATCCCTGGATCAATGCCGGAGCTACCGTCGCCGTCGGTAATATCTCCGAGCTCGCCGTAGCCGCGCAGGCCGGCGCCACGGCCGAAATTCGCTCTTGCCTGCCGGTTCACAACGCACCCTGCATGGAGGCGCTTGCCGAGCGCGGAGCCGGTGCGTTTTGGGTCTCGCCCGAAATCACGCTCGACGAGATTGTCTCGCTCGGCGCCGCCGCGCCCGCGGCTCTGGGCATCACCGTCTTTGGCCGCCCGCGCGTCATGACAAGCGAGCATTGCATTCTGCAGGTTGCCAACGGCTGCATCCACGATTGTGCCAACTGCCGCCTGCGTGCCCGCAAGCTCTCGCTCAAGAATATCGACGGAAAGGTCATGCCCGTCCGCACCGACATCCACGGCCGTTCTCGCCTGTACGATGCTTACCCCATCGACCTCACGCCGCAGGTTCCTCAGCTGCTCGATGCCGGCGTGCGTCGTCTCATGGTGGACGGAACGCTGCTCGAGACGGATGAGGTGGGCCGTGCCGTCGCCCGCGTCCGTCGTGCCGTCGAAGCCGCGCAGGCCGGCCGCAAGCCCGCCGCCCGCCTGCGCGGGGCGACCTCGGGCTGCATGTTTGTGGGAATTAGCTAACCGAAAGGCTTACACGTGAACGAAGAAC
>USPT01000222.1 GCA_900556705.1 uncultured Collinsella sp. | reverse complement strand
CAAGATAGCGGCAAGCGCTGCCACCAAGCCAAGTGTTCCCACTCGTCTCATAAGGTTATAGCCTCCCCTGTCCTAAAGCCCAGTTTTAGCATTCTTCATTTCTGTCCACGGTTAATTGCAATCTGAGCACAGCAATAATCAGTGTATAAATATACACCTGTAATTTTTTGGACGGGTTCATAGATGCTCGATTGGTAGCGAATTCCGCGCAAACCGTCACCAAACTCCACTTTTGCCGCATCTAAAGGTTATTTTTGCGCAAATTTTTGGATGCCGATAGTCACAATGGGCAGGAGGCTGGTACCCACCGGAGAGGGCAACGCCTACATTTTCATAACGTAATAGCCCGCACCCCTCACTGCCGTCTCGAGTGTGTCGCGATCAACCGGGCGCTTCGAGCGCACGCGTGCCGTGTGGTCCGCGTACGTTACCGTAGCCCACACGCCATCAAGCGCATTGAGGGCATTCGTCACATTCCGGGCGCAGCCGTCGCAACTCATGCCGCCGATAAGGAGTTCCTCACGATAGGGGTAGTGGGACTCGTCGGTGTCTGCCACCACAACCTTCTTGGCTTTCTTGCCGCTCGCGCCATCACTGCAACAGCTCTTTCCATGCGTCGACGCCGCAATGCGACGCAGTCCAAAAAACATGCCGACGGCAATGACGGTCAGCACGATGATATTTGCAGGATTTAGCAAGTCACTCATGCGTTCCCCTTTCAGTAGCACTATCTAGATACCCCCATGGGGTGTCACCATCTTAACCCAAAATCATGTCCGTTCGGTCAATTAGTTTCCCTCTTCAAACTTTTTTGTTGACCATTGCTTACTTTCGTGTATAAGTTTTCCTAGGCTAACAGTCTAGATCCGTAAGGAGCGCCGTGACCCGAACCATAGACATTCCAACGTTTCAGGCAGCGATCGTGCGCAACTGCTCTCCCACGCTCGCGGGCATCAAGCCGGCATCGCTCTTTACCTATCCAGGCACCTACGCCCACGGGGACGGCTCGACCGCAACCGAAACCATCGCAGAACGCCGAGCACGCCTGCTCAACGTTATCGCCCAGTGCAATCGCGAGCTTGACCCGTTCGGTATCCACCTGAGTGTTTTGGTCTGGCGGCCCTGCGGAGCGCTCGTGTATATGTACCGAGCCAAAAGCCTCACCACCTATTTCGCAGACCCTCGCGCCCAAACGGCGCTCGCCTCGGAAGGCTACGACACAAGAGACCTTTCGACATGCCTTGTGCATTTGGCATCACGCATCACGCTCGCGAGCAATAACGTCGCGGAATGCGCCTGTAGCCAGACTCGATGCGCACTACCCCAGCAAGCTAGCTGCAGCAACGACTGTACCTGCGAGTTTCCGCACGAAATAGGCTACTTCCTCGGATATCCCTACGACGACGTGCACGAGTTTATCGTCCAGCGCGGCGAGAACTACAAGGTCTTTGGAGCTTGGAAGGTCTACACGAATGTCGAGCAAGCGCTTGCGATGTTTGACGCCTACCGCGCTTGCACTCAATACCTCACCTTTGTCTATCAGCAGGGCTGCAGCCTGGCGCAACTTGCCCAGGCAACCCGATAGAACATAGAAGCCGCGGCAACCTGCCGCACAACTGAAAGGACTCAACATGAGCAAGATCGCAGTCGTCTACTGGAGCGGCACAGGCAACACCGAGGCCATGGCAAACTTCGTTGCCGAAGGTGCAACCGATGCCGGCGCCGAGGCAGAGGTCATCTCCTGCGCCGACTTCTCTGCCGACAAGGCCACCGAATATGATGCCTTCGCCTTCGGCTGCCCAGCCATGGGCTCCGAGGAACTCGAGTACGATGAGTTCCAGCCGATGTGGGACGAGGTTAAGGAGGCTCTCGGCGACAAGAAGGTCGTCCTCTTTGGCTCCTATTCGTGGGCCGAGGGCGAGTGGATGGACAACTGGAAGGCCGACGCCGACGAGGCCGGCGTCAACGTCGTGGACTCCACCATCTGCTACGACGCGCCCGACGACGAGGGCGAGACCGCTTGCAAGGCCCTCGGAGCCGAGCTCGCGTAACGAACCCAGGGCCTCCAAGAGAGCCTGCATCAAAGCGCATCCCCATCCCTACAAAAGAGCGGGGGGCTGGATTCGAGTCCAGCCCCCCGCTCTTTTGTAGCGGCAGTTACATCAACCGGCTACGAGATATTGCCCAAGAACGCCTTGGTGCGCTCGCTCTTGGGGTGGTCGAAGACCTCGCTCGGCGTACCCTCTTCCACAATGACGCCGCCGTCCATAAAGACGACGCGGTCGGCGACATCGCGGGCAAAGCCCATCT
>USPT01000221.1 GCA_900556705.1 uncultured Collinsella sp. | reverse complement strand
TAAACCGCCTGTCGCGCTCCGAGGCCAGCTTTGCGACCACGATGGACCTGCTGCAGGAGCGCTTTGGCACGCGACTGGGCGCCGTGACCCTTCCCTGGGGCGAGGGCGAGGACTTTGATGGCATCATCGACCTGGTGCGCATGAAGGCGCGCCATTGCAACGGTGCCGAAGCCGTTGAGTCGGAGATTCCCGAGGAGTATCGTGCCCAGGCCGAGGAGGCCCATGACCATCTGTGCGAGCTGGTGGCCGAGGCTGACGACGAGCTGATGATGAAGTACTTGGAAGGCGAGGAGACGCTGACGCAGGAGGAGCTTGAAGGCCTGCTGTCGAAGGCGATCGCCGAGCGCATCTTTGTACCGGTCTTTGCGGGCGATTGCATTAAGGAGCAGGGCGTCAACTCGCTGATGGACGACATCGCCACGTACTTCCCGGCGCCGACCGACTACGGCGAGATGCCACTCATCGACGGCGATTCGCTTAAGATCTCGAGCGACGATGATCGCCCGGTGGCGTTTGTGTTTAAGACCCTGGCCGATCCGCAACAGGGCCGCATCAGCTTTATCAAGGTGCTGACGGGTACGCTTGAGCCGGGCCTCGAGCTGATCAACGCGCGCACGCGCAAGGGTGAGCGTCTGGCTCACCTGTATGTGATGTGCGGCCGCGACATGACTGAGGTCGGCCACGCTTATGCCGGCGATATCATCGTGGCGCCCAAGCTGGCGGCCGAGACGGGCGATACGCTCTCGATTACCGGCAAGGTTGAGGCTGCGGCGTTTAAGTTCCCCAACTCGCAGTACCGTATCGCCATTGAGGCCGAGAATCGCGGCGACGAAGAGAAGCTCTACACGTTTATCGAGAAGGCCTGCAAGGCCGATCCGACCATGAGCATCGACCGCGACGAGGAGACGGGCCAGACTATCATCTCCGCCGTGGGTGAGGCGCAGGTTTCGGTCCTGCTCAATCGCCTTGAGGACCGCACCAAGGTCGTGGCCAAAAGCGTGCCGATCCGCATTCCGTATCGCGAGACCATCCGCCGCACGGCGAGTGCCCAGGGCCGCCACAAGAAGCAGACTGGCGGTGCCGGTCAGTATGGCGACTGCTGGCTGCGCGTTGAACCGCTCATTGGTCCCGACGGCACGAGCGATGGCTATGAGTTTGTGGACGAGGTCGTAGGTGGCCGTATTCCGCGCTCGCTGATCCCCGCCGTGGACAAGGGTGTCCAGGAGACCATGAAGGACGGCATCATTGCCGGCTACCCGCTCACGGGCATTCGCGTGGCTGTGTACGACGGCTCGTATCACAGCGTCGACTCCAACGAGATGGCGTTCCGCGCGGCGGCTCGCATCGGCCTGCGCAAGGCGTGTGCCGATGCCGACCCGGTGGTGCTGGAGCCCATCGAGGAAATCACGGTGACTATCCCAGAGAGCTACGCCGGCGCCGTGATGGGCGACATCTCGGCTTCGCGTGGTCGCGTGACGGGCATGGAGACCGATGAGCGCGGAGACACCGTGGTCATCGCCCAGGCGCCGCTGGCCGAGCTGACGGATTATTCGACGCGCCTGCGCTCTATCACGCGCGGCACGGGCGACTTTACCATGAAGCCCGCAGGCTATGAGCAGGTGCCTTATGACGTTCAGGCCAAGCTGGTCGAGCGCTATGAGGAGGGCCGCGCCAAGTAGCGTGTGGCTTTGCCTGCAATGTAGGTGCTGACGAAAAGGCCGCCCTGGGTGACCGGGGCGGCCTTATTTGATCCCTTGGGGACGGAGGAAAACGGATCATTTTTTGGGTTACGGGCGGCGCGGTCGGCCCTAGTTTCCGGATGCCTGGTTGCGGCCGGTGGCGTAGTCGATCTGCACATGCGGCTGCAGGTTGTAGCAATATACGTGGAAGCAGAGGGTCTTGCCGTGGTCCTCGACCGATTGCGCCTCAAGGCGCACGCCACGGCAGACAAGTTCCTCTTCGTTATACATGGGCGTGACGCGGTAGAGCACATGGTTACCCGTATCGCGAATATAGTTGAGAATCTGCTCCTCAAACGGCAGCATGCCCGTCTCGTTGAGATAGCGTGTGCCGGTGAGGAGATTCTTGCGGTTGGCGTTTTCGCCGCAGAGCGACCAGGCGATAAGGTGGCAGCGGTTGTAGAGGCTCTGGCCTGGAATAAAGTCGTAGCGCTGCTGGTGCCAGCCGGCGGGGTGGATGCGCGAGATATCGCCGCGCTCGCCTTGACCAAGCGATTCGGGGCCCACGCAGGCGAGCGCTTTGCGGGTGCGGCCCAAGCTGTCGAGCTTGGAGAACTTCTTAAAGCAGCCCTCTTCGGTGGCGCGCTCGTAT
>USPT01000220.1 GCA_900556705.1 uncultured Collinsella sp. | reverse complement strand
CCAGGCCGCTTTCCACCGAGCGCTCGTCGACCGGCGTGCGGGCATCGATGGCAAGGCACATCTGCGCGATGTCGATATCGCTCGCGCTAAACGAGTCGTCTCCGGTCTTGCCGCGGTTGGAGCGCCACATAGTCTGCAGCGCTCGATAGAGCGTGACGAGTTCATCGCGCTCGGGCGCGTAGCAGTCGAGCAGGCGCTCGTTAATGCGAGCGTCACGCGACGAATAGAGCAAGTGAATCACGGCAGGTTGGCCGTCGCGACCGGCGCGTCCGCTCATCTGGTTAAATTCAATGCTGCCAAACGGCATGTGGTAGAGCACGACATGGCGAATATCGGGCAGGTTGACGCCCTCACCAAAGGCAGAGGTCGAAACGATGCAGCTGAGGCTTCCGTCACGAAACGCTTCCTCAACACGGCGACGATCGGAGCGCGCAAGCCCCGCGTTATAGAACGCGATGCGGGTCGCGCAATCGGGCACCCGCTTGCGCAGCGTCTTGGCAAGCGCCACGGACTGATCACGCGAGTTGACGTAGATGACGGTCTTCTCCCCCGTAGCCACGATTGACACCAGGCGGTTCTCGCGGCTCGCAAGATCTCGGTCATCCTCGAGCTGCAGGTTCTCGCGCACCGTCTCGTCGACCACCGTGTGAGTGATCGGAAGCGTGCGGGCAAGCTCGGCCACGACCGGAGCCGTCGCGGTGGCCGTCGCGGCCATAACGACCGGGTCGCCCAGGGCTTTGAGGATATCGGGCATGTCGAGATAGGCGCTGCGGTCGCCGCCCTTGGCAAGGCCAGCGTGGTGCGCCTCATCGATAACGACAAAACCGATGCGCCCCGAACGCGCAAAGCGGTCGCGGTGAATGGACAGGAACTCGGGCGTCGTGAGCACGATGCCGGTACGGCCCGAAGCCAAGCCGGCAAACACGTCATCGCGCGCCGCCTCCACGGTCTCGCCGGTCAACACGCCGACGCCAATGCCGAGCGCGGCCATCGTCGACGAGAGGTGATAGGCCTGGTCGGCAACGAGCGCGCGCAGCGGATAGACAAAGATGCTCGCACGCCCGCGAAGAACCGCCTCGCGCGCGGCATGCACATGGAAGATGAGCGACTTGCCGCGCCCCGTTCCCATAACGGCCAGAACACTTTGGTGATCGGCCAGGGCATCGAGCGCCTCGACCTGCGCGCGGTGCGGCTGGTTCGAGCCTATAAAGCTATGGATAAGCGAGCGCGTCAGCTCGGTATAAGAAAGCTGGGCGAGTGTCTCGCGCTTACGCGACTCCAGGCGCAGGCCGGAATCCGCCGGCTGCACGCCACGACGAAGCTCGCATGCCGGATCGTCGACGCTGGGCAGCGTGGTATCGCGGACCAGAACATCCTTGATCATGAGCTTGGGCTTCACACGCCCCTGCCAATGCTCGGCAACGGCCTCGAACACCAAGTCGACAGCGCTATCGCAGTTGATGAGCTTATCGATTTGCGGCACGCGGAACATGATGGCCGGCACGCTCGCGGCTCCATCGGTCGCCACAAAGCGCATGTGCTCGCCGGTTTTGCCCACCACGGCGCGATCGCACATCGTCACGCCCTCGGCGGCCAGCAGCGGCACCTTGTTGCCCTGGCCAAACGGCTCAAGACGGGAAATCTGCTCTATAGTCTCGATATTCAGCTCGGAAAGGTCGACCGTGGCGGCAACCTCGTCGATGTCTTCAAAGTCCTCAGCGGGAATCTCCGATAGCACGGCGGAAAGGCGACGACGGAATTCATCGAGCTTGGATGCCTCGATGGTCACACCCACCGCACCGGCATGTCCGCCGCGACGAATCAGCAGGTCGGAACAGCGCTCGACGGCGTCAAACAGGTTAACTTTGCCCACCGAGCGACCAGAGCCGCGCGCGATACCGTCCTCGATCGAGAACAGCAGCGCCGGCACGTGATAGCGGTTGGTCAGACGGCTTGCCACGATGCCCTTGACGCCCTCGTGCCAGCCTTCGCCGCCCACAACGATCGCGCGCCCGCCGTCATAGGTCTCCTCGACCTTTGCCATGGCATCGCGCGTGAGCTCCGCCTCGATCTCACGGCGCTGGCGGTTGATTTCCTCGAGCTCAGCCGCCAGCGCGCTTGCTTCGATGGAATTGCGGGCAAGCAGCAGGTCGAGCGCCAGCTTGGGATCGGCCATGCGACCGGCAGCGTTTAAGCGGGGAATGAGCGAGAATGACAGGCCGTCGGCCGTAATGGTAGAAAGATCGGCCTTGGCAAGTGCGGCAAGCGCGATATAGCCGGGACGGGCCGTCACGCGCATCTGCTGGATGCCCTCGGCGACCAGTGCGCGATTCTCGG
>USPT01000219.1 GCA_900556705.1 uncultured Collinsella sp. | reverse complement strand
CACGCTGAGTCAGGTCCTTGGAGATCTCGCCGGCCATGTAGTCACGCTGAACGGAATTGACGGTCGGGTTCTTGTTGGAGTTCTCCTGCTTGACCTCTTCGTTGTTGCACTCAATCAGCGACAGAATCTTGTCGTCGGTCGTGTTCTTCTGGCGCTTCAGGCTCTGAACATAGCGATAGATGATGTAATGGCGAGCGACCTCGTAGCAGTCGAGACGCATAATCTCGTCCTCGACCAGATCCTGAATCTCCTCGACCGACACGGTGTGGCCCGCGTTCTCGCATGCCTCGGCGACGTTTTGTGCCGCGTAAACCACCTGGCGGTCGGTAAGACGAGAGCTCTCCTCGACCTCCAAGTTTGCGGCGCGGATGGCATTGACGATCTTATCGATGTCAAAGACAACCTCGGTGCCGCTGCGCTTGATGATCTTCATCCTCTTGCCTCTTTCGCATCGTAGCCTCATCGCGCTTCAGAGCCAAACGATACCCGGCAGGGCTTGCCCCTGTCTTGCGGCGCCGTCGCGCAATCTGTGTTCTCGATAAACCATAAGCCTCCATGCGGACATTCCCTGGAGCCGATCAAGCGGCTCAAGGACACGTTCAAAAGAGGCAGTTAAGGTCTTCGTTCTCTGTCCGCCATCTATCATACGACAAAGACGCATCTATATCCTGTATTCTTTTTTTAGGTCAAACACAACATATAGTGTTTCAGCAGGTCAAAGCAATTAGTCATTTTGCAGACGCATTAAAAATGAGGGGTTCTTGGCAAGTCGGTAAAACGTTACCAACACGGCTACCTGCATGGCAGTTATAAAACCCCCTTAGTCAAGCCGCTGACAAATCCTACCAAAACCAAGCCGCTCACGCCAAAAGAATCCAAAAGATTGTGCTTGACCAACATGTTGCGGTCACGATCGGCCAGGACGTATGCAATCTGCCGGCACCTCTACGGGATGCGAAGACCATCGCGTACAGACCTTGGATCAATATTTGGTGGCTTATTTGGCGGCGTGCTTGGTGGCAAAACAAAACAGCCCAGAGGACATAGCCTCTGAGCTGCGAACATTTGGTGGGCGTTAGAAGATTTGAACTTCTGACCTCTTCCGTGTCAGGGAAGCGCTCTCCCCCTGAGCTAAACGCCCAAATGGAGCGGACAACGGGGCTCGAACCCGCGACCCCAACCTTGGCAAGGTTGTGCTCTACCAACTGAGCCATGTCCGCCTGCGAGAATTTAATATACGGGATGATCCATCCAAATGCAAGAACTTTTTTGAAAAGTTTTTTGCGACGCCCTCGCGAACCTCATGTAGGCATCAGCCACCACGGAAGGCGCAGGCAAACGCAAACTCGCCGCAAGAGGCCCCTACATCTCACCGAGCATGATCCAGGCGGAGCTGTCCTGCGCGAGCCTGCCGTCTGCAAGCGGTGATGAGGTGAGCAGGACCCTGCCCGCCGGCAGCTCCACAGGTGCTGCACCGAAGTTCGTCACACACGCCCAGCCGTTGTCGCGGCGATAGGCGATGACGCCGCCCTCAGCGCCCTCGGCACCATCCGCAAGACCGGTGCGCCCGTCAAGATCGAGCCACGCAAGATCGTTGGCGCACCCGCGCAGCTTGCGCCGCAGCCAGAGGGCGTCACGATAGAGCGCAAGCATCGATGTCGGGTCCACTTCTTCCCTATCGGCAGCATAATCGGAAAACCATGCAGGCTGCGGCAGATGGGGCGCTGCATCGGCGTCTGCCGGCGAAAACCCAAACGATCCGCCATGCGCGGGATCGTCCGACGCCACCCACGGCAGGGGCACACGACAGCCGTCGCGCCCCTTCTCACGCTTCGGTCCGTGCGTATTGGTCGCAGTAGGGTCTTCGAGTGCAGCCCACGGGATATCAGCCACCTCAAAAAGGCCGAGCTCCTCACCCTGATACACGTATGCCGAGCCCGGAAGCGCCAGTTCAAGCAAAAGGGCCGCCCGCGCGCGGCGCTCGCCGAGTTCACGGTCCTCGTCATAAGACGACCCGTCGCGTAAGAGCCAGTCGAGCGCAATCTGGTGGTAGCGCGTCGCCTTGATTTGAGGCAGGGCATAGCGCGTCGCCACGCGCGGCACGTCATGGTTGGAGAGTACCCAGGTCGAGGCGGAATCAGATTCGATGGCCGCCTTCAAGCCTTCCTCGATTGCAGCGTGCATGTCATCATAGGTCCAAGTGGCCTTGGCAAACTCAAAGTTGAATGTCTGGCCAAGCTCGCTGGGACGCGCATAGAGATACTGGCGCTCGGGCAGCACCCACGCCTCGGCAACGGCGCTGCGCGGCGGATTATAGCGGTCGAACACGCGGCGCCACTCGCGATAGATCTCGT
>USPT01000218.1 GCA_900556705.1 uncultured Collinsella sp. | reverse complement strand
AAACGCCGATGGAGAAGATGACCGTACCGGTCACGACGGGCGGGAACAGCCACTTGATCTTGCTGTAGGCCAGACCAAAGAGGACCGCGACGGCGCCGCCGACGATCTCGCCACCCAGCAGCGCACCAAAGCTAAAGCCCGAGGCACCCATGGCCTGCAGGGCCGGCAGGAACGCGAACGAAACGCCCATGACGATGGGCAGGCCGCCGCCGATGCGACGGAAGGGAGCGAAGGCCTGAAGGGCCGTGTCGATCGCCGAAAGAATGAGCGCGACCTGGATGATGTCGGTACTCTGCTGGCTATTAAAGCCGTAGACGCCGGCCATGATGACCGCCGGGGTAATGATGCCGGCAAACGATGCCAGTACGTGCTGAAGGGCACACGGGATCATTTCCTTAACGGGAGGCATGCCTTCGCGAGTGAACAGGGCTTCAGTGCCGTTCGTAACCGTCTCCTGGGTCATTTGACCACCAATCCTCGAAGTAGTTGTTTTCGCATCTGACGCTCTATTGTGACGCAGTGCGGGGTTGAGGTTGTGCCTTCATTGCATATCGTATTAAAGATGATTCTCATTCTCAATAATAATTTTTTGTTATCAGACTATTCTTCAGCTGAAATTACGCATTTCCGCAGGTCAGGAAAGTGTCTGGTCAAAATAACATCTAACATTTCTTTTGGTCAACCGTTTACCGCCAAATTCCTACCGTTCGTCTGTATTACGCAATGTACCTGCGAATATGCGAGATGAGGAATGGCGTGTTACCATGAGAAAAAATTGTTATGAACATTTCCGATTTCACCCCAAGGAGTTGCCCGTGAACGAGACCGTACGTCGCTTTTTGCCGATGGTCGATTTCCTGGAGCAGATACTCGGTAAGAACAGCGAAATCGTGCTGCACGATTTCTCGGATCCCGACCACGCCATCGTCGATATTCGCAACGGCATCGTGAGCGGCCGCAAGGTCGGCGGTCCCGCCACCGATCTGGCACTCAAGATCATGCACGACGCCAAGTATCGCGACCTGCCGTTTATTACGGGCTACGAGGGGCGCGGTGCCGGCGGCAAGACGTTGGAGTCAGCGACGTACTTTATCCGCGAGAATGATGAGATCGTCGGCATGCTCTGCGTCAACACCGACCTCTCGACCGTGCGCTCCATCAACGCCATGGCGCAGCAGCTCATGGCGTGCTTCGACGCGGCGCCGACGCGCACGGAGCCCGCCCCTATCGAGGTCGAAAGCCTTTCGGAGTCTACACAGGAGCTCATCGACCGCAGCATTGCCGAGTTGCTGAGCGCGCGCGGGCTGGATGTAGCGTCGCTTGGTCAGAGCGACCGCGTGGACGTCATTCGCCACCTCAACGGCAACGGGGTGTTCATGCTCAAGGGCGCCGTGGCCTGCGCCGCCACCGCGCTGGGCATCTCGGAGCCCAGCGTCTACCGCTACCTGCAAAAAGTCCGCAAGGAAGGCTAACCCGCTGATTCCTTGGGAGCGGAGGAAAACGGATCATTTTTGTCGCATCGCTTGACAAAAGACCCTGCAGCTCGCACTGCAGGGTCTTTTTGCATGTCATGTTTAGTTGTTGCCAACGCCTTAGAGAGCGGCGACGACCTCGATCTCAACCAGACCGCCGGCCGGAAGGGCGGCAACCTGGAAAGCGCTGCGCGCGGGGAACGGGGCCTCGAACTTGGAGGCGTAGATCTCGTTCACGGCAGCGAAGTCGGCGATGTCGGCCAGGTAGACCGTGGTCTTGACGACATCGGCAAAGGTGGCGCCGGCAGCGGTCAGCAGAGCCTCGACGTTAGCAAGGGACTGCTTGGCCTGGGCCTCGACGCCCTCGGGCAGCTTGCCGGTTGCGGGGTCGATGCCCAGCTGGCCGGACAGGAACACCATGTTGCCGGTCTGGATACCGGGGGAATACGGGCCGATGGCTGCGGGTGCGTTATCGGAAGACACGACGGTCTTGCTCATGTTTTTCTCCTTACGATCAGATAGAGAGCGTGAGCGCGGCGTTCGCACCGGGAGGCACAATTCGGTCTGAACACCGCGCTTGATTTGGGATAGTACTCAAGGTTTCCGCGCAATGCAAGATTATTATCACGTTGCGAGAATAATTTATCGCCCAACGGCACCTGTCGGCCGCTGAACGGCACGACCGGACGGTGAAGCTCAAAATGATCCGTTTCCCTCCGTCCCCATCGGATCAGGTAATCCATAGGGGACGGAGGGAAACGGGTCATTTTTGCTGCAAGGACTGCTGAAGACTTTATCCCGCTTGGAGCACGGGCATCGCCCGCCGCAACAGCACCACTATACTTTTGAGTATCTGAGCATTTTGAAAGGCAGGATATGACCGCAACCG
>USPT01000217.1 GCA_900556705.1 uncultured Collinsella sp. | reverse complement strand
GCACCGAGGTTGATGGCCGTGGCGTCGGTCTGGCTGCTTGCCTGGGTGCTGGCGCGTTCCAGCAGGAACGGCCGCACGAGTTCTTGGCGGTTGATGTCCTCGATGGCCGTGACCGCGGTGACGGTGCGCGCGGCAGAGCCGATGTGGACGTGCTTGGTCTTTGCCGGGGCCTTGTTCTCGATTTGCTCCATGAGCAATTGAACGCCCTTGCGGCCAATCTCGTAGCCCGGGGGCGCTACCGTAGTGAGCGGGACCGATCCACTCCAAGCGAGCGGGTTGCCATCGCAGCCTGCTACGCGTACTTGCCCGGGGACAGAGATGCCCTTGTCGACCAGCGCCGAGATAACGCCCGAGGCCAACACGTCGGTCAGGCCGACGACAAAATCGGGGCGTTCGTTCGCGGGGCGCTCGGCGATTTGGGCACCGATGCCGTAGCCGTCGGCAGCGGTATTCCATTCGCCAGCGTCGATGACTTCGATCTTGATATCGGGGTGCAGGGCGAGGGCCTTGTGAATGCCAAGCACGCGTAGGGTGAGCTGCATAAATGCTGCTCGGCCGACGACGACAATATGGTGTGCGCCGCGGGCGATGGCGAGCTCGGCAATGATGCGACCCTGGGCCTCGTTGTCGGCCGCTACGTAGTAGCCGGGCTCGGAACAGTGGATGTCCAGATGGACGATCGGCACGGGCATTTTAGTCATGGCCGGATGCCAGTCGGGGGACGCCATGGGCTGAACCATGACGCCGGACATCTGCGTGCCCATAAAGTAGCGCAGGTAATGGTCCTCGAGAATATCGTCGTTATCGGCGTTGGCGATGAGCAAGTCGTAGCCGTGCTTGCGGGCCTCGTTGTGGGCGCCGCTGGCGATTTGGAGCGAAAAGCCGTGATCGAGACGGGGGAGCACCAGGCCAAAGGACTTGGTGGCGCCGCCCGCGAGCTGACGGGCGCTTTGGTTGGGCAGGTAGCCAAGGCGATTGATGGTCTCGTTGATGAGCTTGAGGGTCTCGGGGCGCAGCTTTTCGGGGTGGTTGAGCGCGTTGGAAACCGTGCCCAACGAAACCCCGGCCTCGCGCGCGACGTCGCTGATTTTTACCTTTGCCATAGCGGCCCCTTTGATGCGTTTCAAGTACAAGCCAGATTGTAGCATCCCAAACCTTCCAAAAAGGGACAGGTATATTTTGGCAGGTTTTATCTGGGCAAACGCTATTGCCAGCGCGACCACCACGAAGGGGGCAGGCACCTTTGTGGCGGTTTGGACCGGCTGGACGTGTGTGCATCGAGTGGTATCTAAGTTGAGATACCACTTCTGGTATATCAGCTTGCGTTTGCGTGAGTACAATACTCGAACGTTATACGTCTCAGCGCCCCTTGTGCGTGGACGTCTTGCAGTCACGCGAACGAAGGGATTTATCTTATGTGCGGAATTGTCGGCTACACCGGCTCTGATATTGCAAAGAACATCCTGGTTACGGGCCTCAAGCGTATGGAGTATCGCGGCTATGACTCCTCGGGCGTCGCGCTCGAGGTGGGCGAGGGCGCCGCGGCGCACCTCGACGTCATCCGCCGCGTGGGCAAGGTCGCGGGCCTGGAGAGCGAGCTTTCCAACATCGACAGCGACGCTACCTGCGGTATCGGCCATACCCGTTGGGCCACCCACGGCAAGCCCTCCGTCGTTAACGCTCACCCCCACACCAGCTGCGACGGTCGTATCGCCATCGTCCACAACGGCATCATCGAGAACTTCGCCGAGCTGCGCGAAGAGCTGGAGGGCCGCGGCCATCACTTTAAGAGCGAGACCGATACCGAGGTCTTCGCGCATCTGATCGAAGAGGCTTATGCCGAGACGCACGACCTGATGGCCTCCGTGCGCGAGGCGTGCACCCACGTGGTCGGTGCCTATGGTCTGGCCGCCGTGTGCGCTGACGAGCCCGGCGTGATCGCCGTGGCCCGCAAGGATTCCCCGATCGTGGTCGGCGCGGGCGAGACCGGCGCCTATGTCGCCTCCGACGTCATCGCGCTCATCGACGCAACCCGCGACGTCGTGGTGCTCGAGGACGGTCAGTTTGCCAAGCTCACGCCCGCAGGCGTCGAGTACACCGACGAGGCCGGCAACGTTATCGAGCTTAAGGTCACCCACATCGACTGGGACCTGGACATGGCGGAAAAGGGCGGTTATCCCGACTTTATGCTCAAGGAGATTCACGAGCAGCCGCGCGTCGTGCGCGACACGCTGGTCGGTCGTATGACGCCGGCCGGCGAGCTCGACATCGACGAGCTGGGCCTTTCGCTCGAGGAGCTCAACGACATCGACCGCGTCTACGTGATCGCTTGCGGCACCAGCTATCACGCTGGCCTCATTGC
>USPT01000216.1 GCA_900556705.1 uncultured Collinsella sp. | reverse complement strand
AATTGCTACCGTTTGCCGAGCGGGTGGCACGCGAGGCGCTCGAGGCATTGTCGCCAACACGATGTGCCGGCTGCGAGCGCGCCGGTGCGCTTATTTGCCAAGACTGCCTGGCCGCGCTCACGCTCATCGACCCACGTCATAGCTGTACCCGATGCGGCGCCCCGTTTGGGGATTTGCTGTGCACTGAGTGTTCGGTCGAGGGCACGTCCTCGGCAATGGCGGAGGCGCTCGACCGCTGCCTGGCGTGCGCCGTCTATGCGCATCCGCTGCCGCGCATCATTAAAGCGTACAAGGACGCGGGCGAGCGACGTCTGGCTCCGTATCTGGCGGAGCTGCTCTACGACACCGCCCTGCATGCCCAGGTCGTAGCGCCCGATCGCTATGGAGGTGTGCTGTCCGGTGCGGATGCGGTGGTGTTTGTGCCTGCGACGGCGGCAGCGTTTCGGCGGCGTGGTTTTGATCATATGGAGGCCATTGCGCGCCCATTTTGCGAGCTGTCGGGTGTTCCCCTGCTCGATGCTCTCGTCAAGTACGGGCATGGTGACCAGCGCGAACTCGGTCGTGAGGAGCGCCGCGAGCGTGCCCGAGGCATGTACGAGACGGTTGAGGACGTGCACGGCCGCCGCCTGCTGCTTATCGATGACGTTATCACCACGGGCGCGACGATGGCCGCGGCTTCGGCGGAACTCAAGCGCGCCGGCGCCGCAGCGGTCGATGGCCTCGCTATCGCACGCGTTTGGTAGGGGTGGTTTTGTGTCAGTAAAGATTGAGCGGCGCAACGAGCCGACAGGCGAACAGCTAGCGGCTTCCATAATCCTGACCGGCGCCTCGGCGCTGCGCATGATGCGCGCCGAGCGCCGGCAGATGGGCTATATCAGCTGGAGGGACCTCAGTCCCGATGAAGAGCGCCGTGTGCTGCGCACGTCGTCGCCCTCGACCGAGGACATCTATCTTCCCGACTTGGTGCGGATTGGGGCCGCAAGCAGCGAGGTGCAAGAGGATCTGTGCTTGCTGGTAGGGTCTGCAGCGCAGCGCCGCCGCATTCTTGGCGTGAGCTGGTCCGTATGCTCCGGGTTGCCCGCCGGCTCGATTCTAGAGGTGGAACCGGGGGTGTACAGTCTATCTCCCGAGGCCCTTTGTGTTGTCGTCGCCCGCGAGGTCGGCTGTATCCAGGCATTTGCCCTGGCCCAGGAGCTGTGCTCTAAGATTTCGCTGAGTGATCGCGGGAAGTATCTGCCTCCTTACACCTCGCCTGTTGCGAATAGACTTGCAAAGGACAAGGACCAACCGGCAGACGTGGGCTACTTTGAAGTCGAGCCGGTGCTGACGCCCGATCGCCTGGCAGATTACCTTGCGGCATGCAAGGGGAATGTGGCCAAACAGCTGCGGCGGCTGTGTCCCTACCTGTCAGAAAACCTGCGCTCGCCCATGGAATGCATCATGCTCGCCATGTTTTCGCTTCCGTTTTCCTGTGGCGGATTTGCCTGCGGTCCCTTTAAGACCGACTACAAGATTGAGTTCGATGACCGCGCGCAGGCAATCTCGGGGATGCCGCATGCAGTTTGCGATGCGTATCAGGAAGCAGCCCGGTTTGACCTGGAATACAACGGTGAGCTGGGTCATTCCTCCCGGAGGGGACGTATCCATGATGAAAAACGCAACACGGGCTTCATAGCTATGGGGATCGAGGTCGCGACGGTCAACAACGAGATGCTCTGTGACATGGAAGCGATGGAAGCGCTCGCATGGCGTATCCACCAGCGCATGAGTAAGCGATATCGCAACCGTGTTGACGCTCGCAGAAAGAAACAAGAGGCGCTATTTAACACGCTGCGGGCGTGTTTTGGGCTTAAACCCGCCTAACAATGCTCTGAAACAGGGGGTTGGATATATGCTCTGGCCAAAATATAGCAAATATGAGTACTGCTACAAATTCAGTAACAGCAAAATCAGGGATTTTGGGACTGGAAGATGGCGTAAATTAGAAAGTTATTAAACAAATGTGGAATATCCTGGCATCAATCTGACGTTATAGAGCGTGAAAACAGCTTGCAGAGCCAAAAACTCCTGCTACTAAATTGGTAACGGTACTCATATTTGCTATTTTTTGGCCACGGCGCCCTAAGACGGGTGTGTTGAGGCTTTCCATAGGGGAGTGACGGGCTCAATCAGAGCGTGTGCGGTCCGTCCTGACCTGCGAAATCTGTACTCGCGATGCGAATGACGCCCCTAACCTTAAACTTTAGCTTGAACTTAGCTATAATGCGCTACGTTCCTACCAGGCTGTGGTTGCGGACGGACGAAATGCCCGTTCTAGTCCAAGACAGACGCGGTCAAAGGGATCCACGTAAGCGACCGCGTGCGCGCG
>USPT01000215.1 GCA_900556705.1 uncultured Collinsella sp. | reverse complement strand
AAAAATGGGCCATGTGTCCCAGTTGTGGAGACTCCTTGAGCCGTCTGGGTATCGCGAAGGATCGCGCACTCCCCCATCATCAAAAGTGACACACGCTACCAGTTGATGGGAGGCAGCCATGGGCTTCTTTGACAAGATGTTCGAGAAGAAAGAGTGCGCGATTTGCGGTACCGAGCTGGGACTTCTAGGTAAGACAAAAATCAATGAAGGCTACCTGTGCAAAGAGTGCGCCGGCAAGCTCTCCCCCTACTTTCACGGCTATCGCTCCAGCACCGCGGACGACATCCGTGAGCAACTCGCCTACCGCGAGGCCAACGCCGAACGCCTGTCTTCGTTCAACCCCACGCGCACGCTTTCTGCCGGGCGCACCAATATTATGCTCGATGAGGACGCGGGCCTGCTGATCATCACTTCGCAGAGCCGCTGGCGCGACGCCAATCCCGACATCATCGAGTTCTCGCAGGTACTCGGCTGCGATATGGATATCGACGAGCATCGCACCGAGATCTATCGCGAGACCAAGGACGGCGAGCGCGAGAGCTACAACCCGCCGCGCTACGACCTGGATTACGACTTTAATCTGACCATCCACGTCAACACGCCGTACTTTACCGAGATCAACCTGCGCGTGAACGACTCCACCATCGATCAGCGCGGCTCCATCGAATACCGCGAGGCCAAGCGCCAGGCAACCGAGGTCCGCGACGCGCTGGTGCAGCTGCGCCAGGAAACGCGCGACAGCGTCGTGGCCGCCAAGGCCCCCAAGACCGCGGTGACCTGCCCCTTCTGCGGTGCAACCACCATTCCCGATGCCAGTGGGCGCTGCGAATACTGCGGCGGCGCCATCGGCGCATAGCCTCCGGCAGCGAAAGGACCGATCATGGCCTTCGAGAGCGTTAACTATCAGTGCCCTGCCTGCGGTGGCCCCTTACATTTTGCAAGCGCCGAGCAAAAGCTCGTCTGCGACTACTGTGACTCGCGCTTTGAAGTCGAAGAAGTCGAGGCCCTCTATCGCGAGCGCCAGGACAAGGCCGACGCCAAAGCCGATGCGGCAGCCGCAACGCCAAAGCCCCTCGCCGACGACGCGGTGCAGGAGCTCGCCCAAAACGCCGGCTACATCTGCTCGTCGTGCGGCGCCGAGCTCGTGTCCGACGGCACCGTCGCCGTCACCACCTGCCCGTACTGCGGCAACTCCGCCGTGGCGCCTGGCCAGCTCTCTGGCGACTTCTCGCCCGACCTGGTGATTCCGTTTAAGCTCGGGCGCGACGACGTCACGGCCGCACTCAAGGAACACTACAAGGGCAAGATCTTGCTGCCCAAGAGCTTTGTCACCGGCAACCACATCGACGAGGTCCAAGGTGTCTACGTGCCGTTTTGGCTCTACGGCGCCCGCGTTGACGGCGAAGTGTACTTTGACGCGACCAACGAGACCGTGACCGAGGAATCCGACCGCACCGTCACGACCACCGACCACTACGATGCCTATCGCAAGGGCAATATCTCGTTTAAGCGCGTGCCCGTCGACGGATCGTCCAAGATGCCCGACGGCCACATGGATGCCATCGAGCCGTTTGACTACGACGCGCTGCGCCCGTTCTCGGTCGCATATATGCCCGGCTACATCGCCAACCGTTACGACGAGGACTGCGAGACCTGCAAGGCGCGCGCCGAGCGTCGTATGGAAGAAAGTACGATCTCGGCCCTGCGCGAGACCGTCGTCGACGAGTATGACGACGCCACGGTCGAAAGCAAGCAGCTCGACTACACCTGGGAAGACAGCGACTACGCCCTGTTCCCCGTCTGGATGCTCTCCACCTCGTGGAACGGCAAGAGCTACCTGTTTGCCATGAACGGCCAGACCGGCCGCTTGGTCGGCGAGCTCCCCTGCTCCAAGCCCAAGCTCGCCATCGCCTCGGTGCTGTTCTTCGTGATCGGATTTATCCTCTCCCAGATTCTCTTTATGGGGGAATACGCCTTCGATCCGGATTACCTCACCTTTGATATCGAGGGTATCCTCATCAACATCATCGCGCCGCTGATCATCGTGATTATCGGAGACGTGCTACTGGTAGGCCAGCTCAAGACGGCCAACGAAGCAACCCATGCCGATGAGTATTGTGGCGAGCTCGACCTGACCGAGAAGCACGACACCTTCAGCCACACCGAGACCACCGTTGTCATGAAAGACGACAAGGACGATTAGTCATTCTGACCAATAACCACCCGGCCTTTGACGAGAAAGGAAGATCACCATGGGACTCTTGAAAGCTGGATTGGGAGCTGCCGGCGGCGTCATGGCCGACCAGTGGAAGGAATTTATCTACTGCGAATCGATGCCTGCTGACGTCTTGGCCTGCAAGGGCAGCAAACG
>USPT01000214.1 GCA_900556705.1 uncultured Collinsella sp. | reverse complement strand
GAAACGATGAAACATTCTGTATTATCAACCATCCTAATATGCCACCTGACCTTGCGCGCACTGCAGCCTTCTAAAAAATTGCATGGACTGTGCCGTGGGTTAATAAATGACAACAGTGTCCACCCCGTGTAAAAACAGGGAAATCTGGGTGCTATTCTTTATCCAAATGTCTTGATGTGCCTCATTGACTCACAATGCCGACCCATCATGCCCAAGCAAAGGATTCCAGATGAAACGACACTTCGAACGTCGCCACCGCTCGACACATGCCCAGTTGACCCGGCGCATCGTCTGCGCCTTCGCGACGATCGTTGTGGCCCTTGCCACCACCATCGGCGCGAGCGGCTGTTCGTCCTCCCAGAACGCCTCGAGCACCTACACACTCGTCGAGAATGGCAAGTTCACCGTCGCAAGTGACTTGGCCACACCCCCGTTTGAATACGTCAACGATTCCGGCGAAGACCAGGGCTTTACCTATGAACTCATGGGCATGATCGCGGACGAGCTCGGTCTGGAGCTCAACTACTTGCCGGCGCAAAAGTTCGACGGCATTATCCCCATGGTCAAACAGGGTGTAAAGACCGATGTCGGCGCATGCAACATCACGATTACCGACGAGCGCAAGGAAGAGGTCGACTTCACCGACCCCTATATCGACTCCAACCAGGGCGTCGCAGTTGCAAAGAACACTGGATACGACACGGTCGACAGCCTCAACGCACCGGGCATCAAAATTGCCGTGCAGTCGGGCACCACGTCCGAGGAGTGGGCAATCGAGAACCTGCCGCAGGCAACCACCGTCAACTTTGACGACTGGACGGCAGCCTTCACCGCCGTCATGAGCGGTCAGTGCCAGGCGGTCGTATGCGATCTTCCCGTTGAGCAGTGGATGGTTTCGAATTCCTTTACCGGTATGGAAATCATCAAAGAGGTTCCGACGGGCGAGCAGTTTGGCATTGCCGTCTCTAAAGACAACCCCGAGCTGACACAGGCCATCAACGATGCCCTTGCCAAGATCAAGAGCTCCGGCGCCTATGACAAACTGTACGAGAAGTGGTTTGGCATGGCACCCACGAGCGGGTCCGATAACGAGGATGCCTCGAGCTCAGAGGACGCGACGGGCGCTTCACTCGCCGTCACCTCGGCGACCGCCAAGTCAAACGAAGACGGCGGCAACGGCGTGCTCGGCGGCATCGCAACCCGCCTGACCTGGGAAGCGACAACGGGTAGCGACGAGGGCGACGTTTCGCAAATTGAGCTTGAGCTGCCCGAAGGCGGGTCATTTGAGAGCACCGATGTTAAGGTCACGCTGCTCGACGGACTGAACCAGACGGGTGTCAAGGCATCGTGCTCGCTGGACGGCTCAAAGCTCGTCATCAAGTTCGCCGATCCCGTCGCTGCCGGCTCGCAGATTCGCGTTGTCGTCCCCGACGTCGTATTCCCGAGCAACGCGGGTGCCTATGCCGTCACCGGCAGCTATGTCGCCGACGGCGACAAGCGAGATCTTCCCGAGAGCCCCACCATCAGCGTCTCGGAGAGCACCATGGTGCAAGAAATCGTCGCCTGGCTCGATGCCCAGCCTTGGGTTGCCGCATGGAACTCCAACCCGTTTTTGGGCATGTTCTGCAAGCCGCAGATTATCGTCACCTCAATCGCCTCGCTCTTTAAGGGCTGGGGCATAGCACTTGCCGTGACCGCCATCGGTTTTCCGCTCGCCATCCCCATCGGCTTGCTGTTTGCCTTTATGAAAATCAGTCATAGTCGTATGCTGCGCGGCATCGCCGTGACATACATCAACGTCCTGCGCGGAACCCCGCTCTTCCTGCAGATCTACATTGCGTTCTTTGGGTTCCCTATGATCGGTCTCAACGTGCCCAATCTGCCGCTCGGCGTTGGCGTGCTCGCCATCAACTGTTCGGCCTATCTTGCCGAGATTTTCCGTGCCGGCATCGAGAGCGTACCGCATGGTCAAGCGGAAGCTGCCTACTCGCTTGGCATGACTTGGTCCCAAGTTATGTCGCGCATCGTGGTCCCGCAGGCTGTACGTTACGTTATACCGACTATGACCAGCGAGTTCGTTATGCTGTACAAGGACACGTCGCTGCTTTCGAGCGTTGGCGTCATGGAGCTCATGCTGTTCTCCAAAAACCTCACGGCCACCACGGGCAACATTACGCCCTACATTTGCGCCGCACTTTACTATCTGGTCGTGACGATTCCGCTCATCCACATCGTCACCAAGGTGGAGCACCGTCTCGCCGAGCGCAGCAAGCGCTAACCGCTCATACATAGCGTTCACAACCACGACCCGCCGCTTCATCTGAAGATCGGGCCGTGGTTTTTTCGGTTCGCTCGGCGCTTATGCCCTATCACGAAACAAAAGATTGG
>USPT01000213.1 GCA_900556705.1 uncultured Collinsella sp. | reverse complement strand
TGCCGCTCTTCTCGCTCTTGTGCGCGATCAGGTCGCCATGGCGTCCGGCCTCGGCGCACACCTTGCACTCGCCCACCTTAAGGTCAGGCTCGTAGTTGGTGGGGCACGTGGGGTTCACGCAAATCTCGAAGGCCTTCTGACGGAACGGCTGGCACTTAATGCGCGGCGCGCCGCACTCGGGGCACACGGCCGCCTCGCCCTCGAGCGGGCTTACCTTGACGCCGCTCGGCACCGGATAGGTCACATCGCAGTCGGGCCAGCCCATGCAGCCAATGAAGCTGCCGCGGGTCTTGGCGCTCGTCTTCATAACCAGGTCCTTGCCGCACTTGGGACAGGCGCCCACGCGTGCATCGGCCGTGACGGCGTCGCTGATAGCGTCGCCCAGCTCCTGCGTATGCTTGAGCAGCTCGTCGAGCACGCCAGCCAGCAGCGCGCGCGAGTGCGTCACGACATGCTCTTCGGTATCCTCGCCGCGCTCCACACGGGTCATGTCGCCATCGAGCTCGCTGGTCATATCGGGGCTCGTGATGCGCGGGGCAAACTGCGTCAGTGCGTCGATGATGGCGATGCCCAGCTGGCTCGGCTCAACGGGATCATTTTTGAGATAACGCACGGCATACAGGCGCTCGATGATGCTCGCGCGCGTGGACTTGGTGCCCAGGCCGCGCTTTTCCATCTCCTGCACGAGCTTGCCCTGGCTATAGCGCGCGGGCGGCTCGGTCTGCTTGGCCTCGAGCTTAATGTCGAACACGTCGACCGTATCGCCCTGCTCCAGCGGCGGCATCTGCTCATCGCGCTTAAGGCCGTACGGATAGGCCTCGCGGAAACCCGGGGTCACGAGCACGTCGCCCGAAGCCACGAACGGCTCACCGTTCACGTCGAGCTCGAGCTTAGTGTTTTCGATGGTCGCGGGACCCATAAGCGTCGCTAGGAAGCGGCGGGCGATGAGGTCGTAGAGCTTGCGCTGGCCGCCGTCGAGCGTGGACGGATCGCCCTCGCCCGTGGGATAGATAGGCGGGTGGTCGGTGGTCTCGACCTTGCCGCGCGTGGGCTTCATGGGGCCGGCGAGGACCTTTTTGCATACGGGCGCCAGCGCCGGGTTGATCTTTGCCAGGTCGCTCACCACGGCGCCCAGATCAAGCGTCGCGGGGTATACGGTATTGTCGACACGCGGGTAGCTGATGAGGCCCGCCATGTAGAGGGACTCGGCGATGCGCATGGTACGCGCAGGCGAGATACCCTCGGCTGCGGCGGCAGCCTGCAGCGAGGTGGTCGCAAACGGCGTGGGCGGCTGCTGCTTGCGCGAGCGCTTGGTCACCGCGGCGACGGTTGCCGTCTTGGCACCGTCAACGTGACCGTACGCCGTCTCAGCAGCATCCTTGTCGGTAAAGCGTGCCGTCTTGTGCGCAATCTTAAAGCGGTCGTCCTCGGCAGCACCCTGTGCGGCGCCCATGCCGCGGATCTGCCAATAGTCCTCGGGCACAAACGCCATGCGCTCGCGCTCGCGCTCGACCACCAGGGCAAGCGTCGGCGTCTGCACGCGGCCGGCGGAACGCACGTTGCCAAAGCCGCCAAACTTGGCAAGCGTCAGGTAGCGCGTGAGCACCGCACCCCAAATGAGGTCGATGTGCTGACGGCTCTCGCCGGCGTCGGCCAGGTTCTGGTCGAGCGAGACAAGGTTATCGAAGGCCTGCGTGATCTCGGCCTTGGTAAACGAAGAATACTGGGCGCGGGCGACCGGCAGGTCGGGCGCGACCTCGCGCACCTTGTTGAGGGCGTCCGAACCGATCAGCTCGCCCTCGCGATCAAAGTCCGTGGCGATGATGACGCTGTCGGACTTTTTGGCGAGGTTCTTAAGCGAGCGGATGAGTTCCTTCTCGGCCGGCAGCTTAATGACGGGTGCCCAGGTGAGATACGGCAGACTCTCGAGCTTCCAGCCCTTGATGGAGATGCCGTCGGCAAGAAACGGCTTGCGCTTGGTGTCGTAGGGCGGGCGTGCCAGACCATCGGGCATGTCGGCCGGCAGCATCTCGCCGTCCTCGGTAACCGAATACCAGCCCAGCTTTTTATCGAACAGCACGCTGTCGCAAAAATCGGGCGCAAGGATGTGACCGGCAAGGCCGATGGTCACGCACTCCTCGCCCTTCCACTCAAAACGGTAGATGGCGGTGTTGTACACCTTGTCCTTTTTGGGTTTGCCCGTGGACAGACGCTCGGCGATCTGACGCGCGGCGTCATTTTTCTCGGCGATGATGAGCTTCAAAAGAGGCTCCTATCTCGTGTCTCTGCGGCTACGCCCGCCCGTATGGCGGCCGATTTACGCCCTTGCTTGCTCGATCTGCCCGATGAGCCAATCGCACCAGGCATCCATGCCCTCGCCCTTGCGCGCGC
>USPT01000212.1 GCA_900556705.1 uncultured Collinsella sp. | reverse complement strand
GCTCCATGGGCGGGGCCAACAAGCTCCATCCCGAGTGCCTCCGCTTTGCCGACATTTTCGATACGGTACGCGACCCCATGAGCCGCATCATGCGCAAAGAATGTAAGAAGCGCGGAATCAAGAGTCTGCACGTGCTGTTTAGCTGCGAGGAATCGGTTAAGACCCAACCCCGCGACCCGTCCAACATCCACGAGCGTACCGAGTTGGGTACCGCTAGTTTTATGCCGCCCATCATGGGTCAGATGATTGCCGGCGAGGTTATCCGCCAAATCAGTGGACGCGGCACCGAGCGTGTGCGCGCCGACGGCCAACGCCTGGACTAGCGGAGTGCGCCGAGATGGAGCCCCGGTTATTTGATGCACACTGCCATCTTGATTTGATGGCTCACCCGGACGCCGTTGCCGATGAGGCGACGGCACTGGGCTTGGGCCTATTTGATTGCGGCGTCGATCCACGTGACTTTTCGGCCGCAAACGAGCGCGCCCATCGCCAACCAAGCATCATCGCCGGCATTGGGCTTCACCCCTGGTGGCTTGCCGACGGTCGCTGCGGTCCTGCCGAAATCAATCTGCTTTGCGAAGTTGCAGCCCAAGAGCGCTACATCGGCGAGGTGGGACTCGACTTTTCTGCGCGCTTTGCCGGAAGCGAGCCGCTGCAAACACAGGCACTTGACCGGCTCTGCGAGGCTCTCGCGCAACATCCTCTTACCGGGCGTGTGATATCAATTCACGACGTTCGTTCGGCAGGAGCCGTACTGGACGTCCTCGAATCGCATGGACTACTCATCCCAAACCCCGACTCCCCCGTTATCATCTTCCACTGGTTTAGCGGCACTTCGGACGAACTCGCCCGCGCGCGTGATGCGGGCTGTATTTTTTCCGTCAACGAACGCATGCTTGCGTCTAAACGTGGTCGCGAATATGCCCGACAGATTCCACCCGACCGTTTACTGCTCGAGACCGATGCGCCGGCCGAGCCAAACACAGAAACAAGCGCACAGTCGCTTATCAGATCGCTCACATGGACCTCAGAACGCATCGCCTCACTCAAAAACCACGACGCAGAGTGCATCGAGTCGGCAGTTTTAGCAAATGCGCACTCTGTTTTTGACCTTCGCTAGCCCCGGTGGGCAAAAAATGCCAAATATGAGTACTGTTGCAAATCCAGTCACATTATTTTACGGCAAAATAGTGCCTTGATAATGTACAGCTATCCATTATCAAGGCACTTTAAGGTGGTTAAAGTCATTTTTAGCAGGTTTTAATCACTCGCAGACACCCAACTAGGCCCTCAATAGCTTAATTTCGCTGTTACTAAATTAGTGACAGTACTCATATTTAGCATTTTTTGTCCATGGAGTCCCGGGGGGCGACAATTCGACTCCCCGGGACTGCTCACCTATTCGGAAATCGGCACTCCATGGCCCCAGGAGCCTTCCATGCCGCATACGGTCGAAGCAAACCCCGCCGCAAAGTCGAGTGCACGCTCGATGGCCTCGGCACCATCCTCGCCACGCTTGACGGAATCGAGATGACACATCAGGAACGAAGTCAGGAATGAGTCGCCCGCACCCATGGTGTCCTTCATATCCGTTACCGGCTTAGCCAGTTGGCGGTAATAACGATCGCCATCATAGGCAATGCAGCCCTCAGCGCCAGCCGTTGCCGATACGAAACGCGGACCTAGGCTCCTCACCCATGCCAGACGCTCGCGAATCTCATCCTCACTCGCGGCGTCTGCCGCGCTAAAGAACGCGAAGTCAACGTAGGGAGCAATCTGCTCGTAGCACTCGTCGGTCGAATCGTCCGAGAAGTCAAACGAAACCGTGATGCCCGCGGCCTTCAACTTGGGAAGTTCACGCTCGGTAAAGCAATAGTTGCCCGAGTGGACTACGTCGAACTGCTTCACGTACGCAAGGTCAAAGCGATCGAGCACATAGCGCGCATCACCACGGATGCCGCCCTCATTGGAGCCAAGGAAAACACGGTCGCCGTTAACGACGGTCACGCGTGCTGCACCGTTCTCGCCGATGAGCTGCTTGCACTTGGCAAGCTCAACGTCCTCATCCTCAAGACTCGCAATCACATGCTCAGCAGCAGCGTCATTACCAAAGATGCCCATATACGCGGAGCGCGCGGCGCCGCACTTCTTGGCATACACGGCAAAGTTCACCGCATTGCCACCCGGATACATTGTGTGGATATGCTCGTAGCAGTCGACGACGTTGTCGCCAAACCCCAGTGCGCTCACGTTAAATGCCATGACGCTGCCCCTCTCTCTTATGCCAACGGAACCACTGTTGTGACAGCAGTACCGCCCAGAATCTACGCGAGTTCCAGCAGCTCCGGCAGCTGGTCGATAATCTTGTCCGCGGCATCCTGGCTAAAGCCAA
>USPT01000211.1 GCA_900556705.1 uncultured Collinsella sp. | reverse complement strand
AGACCCCGCTGTATGTGGGTCTGGGCAACCTTACGGCCGGTCTCACCGTTGAGCTATTCGTCAACGACTTCCTCATGGCGATTTTCTTTTTGTTGGTGGGCATTGAGCTTAAGTACGAGATGACAGTTGGCGAGCTCAAGAACCCGCGCCAGGCTATGCTTCCCATGCTGGCGGCCGTGGGCGGCGTCGTCGTTCCCGCCTGCATCTATCTGATCTTTAACCATGCCGGCGCGCACAACGGCTGGGCCATTCCCATGGCAACCGATATTGCCTTTGCGCTGGGCGTGCTGTCGCTTTTGGGCAACCGCGTGCCCAACGGCGTGCGCGTGTTCTTCTCGACGCTCGCCATCGCCGACGACCTCATCTCCATCGCCGCCATCGCCATCTTCTACGGTCAGAGCCCCAATCCGTTTTGGTTGGGCGCCGCCGCGCTTGTGACCTGTGCGCTCGTGTGGCTCAACAAGACGCAGCATTACCGCCTTGCCCCGTATTCGGTACTGGGCCTGCTGTTGTGGTTCTGCATGTTCAAGAGCGGCGTGCACGCTACGCTTGCTGGCGTCATCCTGGCCTTCACCATCCCGGCCAAGTGCGGTGTTAAGCTTGATAGCCTCACCGATTGGCTGGGCGAGTGCTTGCCGCTGCTCGATGACCGCTACGACGACGAGGCGCACATCCTGGGCCAGCATGACTTTACCGTCTCGACCACCAAAGTCGAGCGCGTCATGCACCGCGTGACCCCGCCGCTCATCCGCATGGAGCGCCTGATCTCCACGCCGGTCAACTTTGTGATCCTGCCGATCTTTGCGTTCGTCAACGCACAGGTTCGCCTAGTGGGCGTGGACATGAGCACGCTGCTCACCGACCCGGTGACGCTCGGCGTGTACTTTGGCATGCTGCTGGGTAAGCCGATCGGTATCTTTGGCATGACGTTCGCCTTGGTCAAGCTCAAGGCCTGCGAGCTGCCGCACAATGTCAACTGGCATATGATTGCCGGCGTGGGCATTCTGGGCGGTATCGGCTTTACCATGTCGATTCTCATCAGCGGCCTCGCCTTCCCGACGGCCCAGTTTGAGGTTCTGGCTGCCAAGGCCGCTATTCTCGCCGGCTCTGTCACCGCGGCCGTACTTGGCATGATCTACATGAGTGTGATCTGCAAGCACCCCGCGCCCAAGAACGAGTAGGCGCGTAGAAACAGACGCCAGAGCCTGCTCGAGCGCGTGTAAAACGCGGTTTTGAGTGGTACTTGCCACCTGCCGGACACCCCAGTGGCCAAAAAACGCCGTTTGTGAGTACTGTCACAAACGGCGTTTCATTTTAGGCGCGAAAAATAATGTACAAATCTATTCTGTCTGTGCATTAACGATTGCGTGGCTGGACGAAAAATGCTGATGCATCCTTCCAAAACCGGACACAAAAGGCCAAGACTGGCCTTTTTAATTCAAAATCGCTGTTACTAAAAAAGTAACAGTACTCATATTTGCTATTTTTTGACCACAGGCCCCAATGACTAGGTTTATTCCACGGTGCCGTAGATGGCGCCCCAGCCGTGGGCGGCCAAGGCGGAGTTGAGCTGGTCGCAAAGTGACTGGCGGTCGTAATAGCCGGGCGGTAGCAGGTTCACGATTTCCATGAGATCGGGCGCCAGGTCCAAGATTTCGGCCTGTACGATCAGATCCAGGCGGTCGATGGCGTGGCGGTCGTAAAACAGTCCGTCGACCAGGCGCTGAAGGTCGCCGAATTCCTCGGCCTGGAACGATCCGTACTCCATAGTGCCTCCTTGGGCGCTTCATGCCGGCATGCGCGGCGATTCGTAATTCATTGCGATGGACTTAATCTATCACGGCTTCATAACGTTGCGACGGTGGCGGTCTATACTTAGAAGAATTGCAACGTACCGCTTCGTGAAAGGTCGCACCCATGCAGACGATCTACCAGAAGATGGAAACCACCGAACTCGATGCCGCCATCGAGGCGCTCAAAGCCGAGGTCGCCGAGGTCAAGGCCAAGGGCCTGGCGCTCGACATGGCCCGCGGCAAGCCGTCGCCCTCCCAGGTGGACATCTCTCGACCCATGCTCGATATCCTCAATGCCGATGCCGATCTGCACGACGGCAACGTCGACTGCTCCAACTACGGCTGCTTTGAGGGCATTCCTTCGGCGCGCAAGCTAGCGGGGGAGTTTTTGGGTTGCCCCGCCGAGCAGACGCTCGTACTGGGTTCGTCGAGCCTTTTGATCGAGCATGACATCGCCGGCATGTTCTGGCGCTGCGGCTCGTGCGGCAGCGAGCCCTGGGAGGCTTACGAGGCCGCGCACGACGGCAAGAAGGTCAAGTTCCTGTGCCCGGTTCCCGGCTACGACCGTCACTTTGGCATCACCGCCGACCTGGGTATCGAGAATG
>USPT01000210.1 GCA_900556705.1 uncultured Collinsella sp. | reverse complement strand
CCGCAAGGCCGCACGCCACGGCCACGATGCCGGCGATAAAGAACAGCTTGACCTGTGCGAGCTGCGCGAAGGCTGCCACGATGAGCATGACGATGAGGCCAAAGATCTCCATAGGGTCGATACCCGTCTGGCCGCAGCTCTGCGCACTCATGATGGTGGTGACAAAGGTGAACAGCGTGACGATGACGGCCGGGACGGGACCGAGGTCGAGCGCGATGGCAACGATCACGGCGATGGCGGCGGTGCCCAGGCCGATGATGCCGGCGTCGAGCTTAAGCGAGCCCGAGATGAGCGATTGCTCGTCGGTGTCGGTGGAGCTGTCGGCGGCGAGGCCGCGGACGATACCGGCGACCTGCGGTAGGATGTCCTTAAGGACGACGGCGACGCCAAAGCCCATCATAAGGCCCATACCGAGGGACTTGACGATACCCTGCGCGGTCACAACATCGAACAGGCCGGCAGCGGTGCCGCCGACGATGATGCCAAAATTGCCCAGCAGCGCGCCAGCAAACCAGAACGCGACGGGGGCGAAGCCCACCAAAAAGCCGATGGACAGCAACATGGGCGAGTTATAGATGGCAAAGGTCACGCCGGGGATATTGAGCGTGCACAGCATGCTGGGCACCACGCCCAGAGCGTCGCGCAGCACGCTGTAGATGCCTGCGATGGCCATGGAGCCAAAGAGCTGCTTGCCGGTCTTGCCGCCGGCCTCGGTGGCGCGCAGGGTCTGAGCTGCGGCGTTGCCGGTGGGGAACTCCAGCGCGGCGTCCACGATAAAGTGACGGTGGATGAGTGCCGTGGCCAGCAGGCCCAGGATAGTGCCGGCGAGCGCCACGATAAACATGTCGAGCCAACTGATCTGGTCGGCATAGCCCAGCATCCAGGCGCCCGGGATGGTAAACGCCAGACCGCCAGCGACCATGGCGCCTGCGGACATGATGGTGTGGGTGACGTTGGCCTCGTTGAGGCTGGCGTTGCCCATGAGCTTCAGGAAGAACAGCGAAATGACGGCAGCGAAAATGATCGGCCAGGGGAGGGCGCCCATCTTGAGGGCGGTGTAGGCCGAGCTTGCCGTGATGATCACGCAGCCAAGGACGCCGATGACGACGCCGCGCAGCGTGAGTTGCCCGCGCATCGAAGCGCGGTTCGAGGGATTGCTCATATAAAACTCCTTTGCGTATATCCGCTTCCCCCGGGAGCGCCGCTACGGATACGGCGCGGGAAGTCGGGTTACCAAGGGCCGCCGCGTGAGCTCGCAAACGACCGCGCACCAGTATAGCGGCAAGGTAGTCATTTTGGGACGGGGCTATTTTAGCTACCCTTTGACAGTCGACGAATTATTTGGGATTGGGGCAAATATCAACCGACATATTGGGGTAGCTAAAATAGCCCCGTCCCAAAATGACTACCTGGGATGGCTGGTTCGGGTAGGCGATATACTGCTGGGCAGACGAAAGGAGCGCCGACGATGCTTAACGGGTGCGCATACATATTGACGGTCGACGTGGGTAACACGTTCATTCGCTTTGGTCTGTTTGCCGAGGATTCGGCCGCGGCGCAGGAATGCCCGCTTGCAACGTGCGAGATCACGACGCCGTCGAGCATTACGGCCGACGAAGCGCGTATGCGTCTCGCTCAAGTCATGGCCGCGCTGTCAGCCGATGCGGGCGTGCCGGGTGCACTCGTTCCCGCGGCCGCAGTGCTGAGCTGCGTGGTGCCGGCGCTCGAACGCCCATGGAAGGCGGCGCTTTCCCGTACCTGCACGGGGCGCGTGCTCACCGTGGGTCCGGGCCTCAAGACTGGCATGCCCGTCCACTACGACGACCCGGCCGAGATCGGCCCCGACCGCATCGCCGACGCCGTGGCGGCCCGTGCCGTCTACGGCTCTCCGTGCATCGTGATCGACCTGGGCACCACGACCAATATCGAGGTCATCGACGCGCACGGTACCTTTGTCGGCGGCGTTATCGCGCCGGGGCTGGCGCTCGGCGCCCGCTCGCTTTCGGCGGCAGCAGCGCGCCTGCCTCAGGTCGAGCCCTCGGCGCCGACACACGTCATCGGCCGCAACACGCGCGAGGCCATGCGTTCGGGCGTGGTTTTGGGCGAGGTGGCGCGCATCGACGGCATGCTCGACATGGTGCTTGCCGAGATGCGTGCGACCAAGGCCGCGGGGGAGGGCGATGTGCCCATCGTCATTACCGGCGACGATGCCGAGGCGCTTGCGGCGCTGGTCGGCCATAGCCTGACGGTCGACGATGCGCTGACGCTGCGGGGCCTCGCCGAGCTCTACCACATCAACCAAAAGTCCCGTCGCGCGTAGCGATGGGGGCGATGGGACAAAAACGTCTCCGCCTTCCACCTGCTACAATGGGTCAAACTATTGCGATTTCGGAGGTGTCTGCCATGTCGGA
>USPT01000209.1 GCA_900556705.1 uncultured Collinsella sp. | reverse complement strand
TACGCGTCTGCCAATTCCGCCACGCCCGCGTGCAGGAATTAGAATAACGGAGCGCCACCACGAACGCAAGAACTATTTTTGAAAAAGTTTGCAGGCATTCTCCCAAGCGGCTTGCGCGATTGTTTCGGCGTCCTCACCAGTGCGATCGACACGGTCGTTAACCAGCGCGTTTGCCGTAATGGAGATCATTGCGGGTTCGCATTCAAGACCGCGGATGGGCTCCGGAGCCATATACGGGCAATCCGTCTCGAACAAAATTCGATCGAGTGGGGTTGCCGCAAATGCCTCGCGCACGTCGTCGTTGCGCTTAAAGGTGGCCGCACCACCATAGGCGATATAGCAGCCCAGCTCCACAAAGCGCTCCATCGTGGCGCGGTCCTCGCCAAAACAGTGCAGCACACAACCGGCCTGGGGCACACCCACCTCGCGCAGTACGTTGTACGCATCAACGTGCGAGGTGCGCTCCCCATCCGAGTCCTCGTGCCGCAGGTGTAGCTCCACCGGCACATTGCGGCGCACGGCAACTTCGAGCTGACGTGCCATACAGTCAATCTGCACGCTATGGGGCGCCGGCGCGACGTCATCGTCGTAATCCATGTGGTAGTCCAGACCGATCTCGCCGATACCGGCACACAAAGGGTCATCGAGTGCGGCAACGACCTGTGCGTGAACGTCGTCGGTATAGTCCGGCGCGCCATACGGATGCACACCGGCAAGATACTTGATCTGCGGGATATCCTGCATCGGCAGAATTTCGCGCACGAGCCAGTCGCTATAGTCCGTCACGCTGCGTTTGTCAGCGATGGGGTCGAACATCGTCACCAGCAGGTCGACACCCGCAGCTTTGGCGCGCACGAGCGTCTCGGGCACTTCTTTGCCCCAAAACGAAAGCAGATGCGCATGCGTGTCGGCAAGCGGTGCCAAGGGCACGGGGCAGGCGACCGTCTTCTTTTTCTTGGTAAACGTCACGCGTGCGGTATTAGGCATCATGGATTAGCTCCTGGGCCAGGCGGACAAAGTCGGCAACATCAAGCGTCTCGGCGCGCGTGGTGGGTGCGATACCGCAAGCCTCAAAGGCGGCATCGAGCACGTCCTTGGCAAAGCCGTTGGCGCTCATGGAATTGCGGATGGTCTTGCGGCGCTGAGCAAATGCAGCATCAATCACGCGGGCCACAAACTCGCGATCGAGTCCTTCGGGCGCCACGCCGTCAACACGGTCGATACGCACGACGGCCGAGTCCACGTGCGGTGCCGGCATAAAGCAACGTGGCGGCACCTCAAAGCGACCCGTAACCTGCGCATACAGGCCGAGCTTTGCCGTGTAGCCGCCATAGGTCTTGTTACCCGGCACCGCGGCAATGCGATCGGCAACCTCCTTTTGAACCATGACCACGGCACGCTTGAGCGCGGGCATCGTCTGGAAGAACTGCAGGATGATCGTCGCCGCCACGTTATAGGGCAGGTTCGCGACAAATACCGTCGGCTCACCGCCCGCAGCCTGCTCAATCTGCTCCGGGCCCACCTTAAGCGCGTCGCCCATGATAAAGCGGAAGTTGGCATAGTCGGCGGCATGGGCATCGAGCACCGGTTCGAGTTCGGGATCGGCCTCGATCGACGTGACGCACGCCGCCTCCTGCAACAGCGCGAGCGTGAGCGTACCAACGCCCGGGCCAACCTCGAGCACGCGCTCATCGCCCGTGAGCTCGGAAAGCTCGCAAATGCGCTCAATTACATGGTTGTCGATCAGGAAGTTCTGGCCCAGGCGATGCTTGGTCGCAAGGCCAAACTCCTCCAGCAGCTCCCTTGTTGCCGTGGGGTTTGCCAAAGGCGAAGTTGTCATAGTTGCCTCCTTAGCATGATGGCGGCGTCTTGAAACAAAAGGGCATGGACCGTTGCGGCCATGCCCTTACATCTAAACAGCAAATTGCCGATATGGCGCGCGGCGTCTTAGCCCAGACGCGGGAACAGCGGCTCACCCTTCTCGACGGGCTGACCACCGGCAAGCAGGCCCCAAGCGCAAATGCCCTTGAGGTCGTCGCTCGCGGCCTCGTCCTCGCAGGACAGGCGGCGCAGGGCTTCGGCAGAGGTCTGAGGCATGAGCGGCATCAGCAGGTGAGCGGCAATGCGGATGGCCTCGAGCAGGTTGTAGATCACAAATGCCAGCTCGTCAGCCTTAGCCTCATCCTTGGCAAGCGCCCAAGGCTCGGAGTCCTCGATGTAGTGGTTGGCGGCGTGGATGAGCTCCATAACCTCGTCCTTGGCTCCGCCGTAATCGAGCACGTCCATCTTGGCCATGTAGCGGTCGACCAAACCGTCGGCAATCTTTGCCAGCGGGTTGTCGAACGCATCGAACGATGCGGGCTTGGCGGGCGCGCAACCGTCAAAGTACTTGCCGCTCATGTTGAGCGAAC
>USPT01000208.1 GCA_900556705.1 uncultured Collinsella sp. | reverse complement strand
TACCTTTTTTTTGACTTGAATTTCACGAGAATGCTCGAAATTGAAAATCAAATTTACGTTAAAACGTTTTAAAGACTAAAATAGCAGCTAAATCCATATATAAGTCGTTACTTCAAACTACCTGTTTGCTTCAATGAGCTTTTCAAGCCGTAAAACACGATGGTAGAGGGCTGACTTCGACAAGGGAGGGTCAGCCATCTCCCCCAAATCACGCAGCGACAGATCAGGATAGCGCTCGCGCAGGTCGCAAAAGACCGCCAAGGCATCCGGAAGCGCATCGCGAAGGCCACGCTGCTCGAGCTCATCGATAAGCGCAAGCTGATGTTGGGCAGCACCGGCGCTTCTGGTCTGGTTGGCGAGCTCGGCATTCACGCGACGGTTCACATCGTTCTTAACCAACTTGACCGCGCGCGCCTCCTCAATCTCGGCAACGCTGCGCTTGGCACCAATCAGCTTTAATAGATGCTCGATTTCCTCGGCGCTCTTAATGTACACGGCATATGACCCCCGCCGTGCATTAACACGAGCATGGACCCCAATCTGCTCCAACAGATCGCAAAGTCCCTTGGCATATTGCTCGCCCTGCACAGCGATCTCCAGATGAAAATCGCCGCGTGGATCGGCCACGAAGCCGCCCGCGATGAGCGCGCCGCGGATATAGGCAAGTCTACAGCAAGGACGGGCAACGATATGTCGGGGTACGCCGGCGACAAGTCCTCCCCTACGGTCGAGGATACCCAGCAGAACCAAGGCCTTATCCAGGTCTGGCTGATCAGGCAAGGTGATGAGGTAGTTTCGAACCTTATGCAATACAGATTTACGGACGGTGAACTCCGTTTTGAGCTTAAGGATACGATGCGTCAGCGTGATCATCGTGCGCGCGACGGCTCCCGTCTCAGTCGCAACCGTCAAACGATACCGCCCAGAGCCGGTAAGCGAGAGCGTACCGCTCACGCGCGTGAGGGCGGCAAGCGTCGACAAGTCGCAGTATTCACATTCGGGTTCGCAGCGCGCAAGCTCGTCGCGCACCTCAGCGGTAAACGACATGCAGGCCTATGCCTTCGTGTTGGCGCGCGACAGGTCGCGGTGAGAGATACTCACGTGGTACTGAGCGCCTTCCAGGTAACGGGCCGTGGCCTCGGCAATGGCAACGCTGCGGTGCTGGCCGCCCGTGCAGCCGATGGCGATAGAAAGCTGCGGCTTACCCTCCGCGATATAGCCCGGCATCACCGTATCGAGCAGCTGTGTCCAAGCCTTCCAAAACTCCTGCGTCTTGGGATGGTCCAGAACAAAATCGGAGACCTTTTTATCGAGACCGGTCATCGTGCGCATCTCGGGATCGTAGAACGGATTGGGCAGGAAGCGGACGTCGATCATAATGTCCGCCTCGACGGGCATGCCGTGCTTAAAGCCAAACGAGAACACGTGGACGTCCATGAGCTGCTGGTCGGACAGCTCGGAAAATGCCATACGTAGCTTGTTGCGCAGCGCAGAGGTGCGCAGACGGCTCGTGTCGATAATCATATCGGCTCGGTCGCGCACGCCCTGAAGCTGAAGGCGCTCGCGCTGAATGGCATCGGCCGTAGTCTCCCCCGGCTTGGCAATGGGATGACGGCGGCGATTTTCGCTGTAGCGACGAATCAGCACCTCGTCAGAAGCCTCCAGGAACACGATGTCGCAGCTCATCTCGCGCTCTTCGAGCGCGGCGACCGCATCGAGCAGCTCGTCAAACAGTCCCTGGCTACGCAAATCGCAGGTGACGGCGAGATGCCTGCCCACGCCCGTATTGATGCCGACGAGCTCGGCAAGCTGGGCGATGAGACGCGGAGGCAGGTTATCGATGCAAAAATAGCCCATGTCCTCGAACACGTGCATGGCCTGTGTGCGGCCTGATCCGGACATTCCGGTGATGATGACGATATCGGGGATGCGCTCCGAGCGCTCCGCCGCATCCATGGCATCTCCCTTTTGCATGTGTTGCCTCCCGAAAACAAGCGCGGGACCCAGCAACCCGGATCCCGCGCGGTCAATTGCCTATATTGAGTATACCGCCCCGAGCGGATACGAGGCCTGTCTTACGCCTCAAGCGCAGCCTTGAACCAACTCGTAATACTCGTGGGGTGCGTGATGGCGGTGCCGACGACAACGGCCCAGGCGCCAGCATCGATCGCGGCGCGAGCCTCCTCGGGCGTGTGCACGCGGCCCTCGCAGATGATGGGAAGACCGGGGAATTCCTCGGTCGCCTGAAGCAGGAGCGGCAGATCGGGGCCATCGGCCATGGTACAGTCGATGGCGGCGACACCGTGAGAAAGCGTGGTGGATACCAGGTCGAAGCCCATATCAACCGCACGGCGAATGTCCTCGATAGTGGCACAATCCGCCATCAGGAGCACACCCTCCTCGTGCAGCGGGCGGAAGGTAT
>USPT01000207.1 GCA_900556705.1 uncultured Collinsella sp. | reverse complement strand
TGGGGGAGAAGAACGCGGCGAGAATGAACAGCACGCCGGTGGTGACGGAGGTGAGACCCGTGCGGCCACCGTCGGCAGCGCCAGAGGTGGACTCGACGAAGGTGGTGATGGAGGAGACACCCATGAAACCGCCCACAGCAGCGGCGGCGGAGTCGACGATCAGGATCTCCTTGATATTCTCGACGTTGCCGTCGTCGGTGAGGAACTCGCCCTGCTTGGCCACGGCCATCGCGGTGCCCATGGTGTCGAAGAAGTCACTCATGAGCAGCGAGAACGAGATGACGAGGAGCGCGGGGTCGGTAAGGACCTTGACGATGGCGGGCACGCCGCCGGCGTCGGCGATGGGGCCACCGATGCTCGAGAAGTCGAGCGGGGCGATGATACCGGTCGGAGCATGGGTCACACCTAGGGGGATACCGGCGATGACGGCGACGACGATGCCGATGAGCAGCGAGCCGGGGACGTTGCGGCAGACGAGGGCGACTGTCACCAGGATGGAGATGATGCCGACGATAAAGGTGGGGGAGGTGATGTCGCCCAGACCGACGAGTGTACCGGCGCCAGCGGTGATAATGCCGGCATCGCACAGGCCAATCATGGCGATGAACAGGCCCAGACCCACCGAGATGGCGTGACGCAGGACAACCGGGGTGGCGTCCATGATGGCCTCGCGCAGGCCACAAAGCACGAGCAGCAAGATGACGACGCCCTCAAGGAAGATGACGCTCATGGCCACGTGCCAGTCACCGCCGCAGACGGTGGTGGTGATTCCAGCGATCATCGCGTTGACGCCTAAGCCCGACGCGCAGGCGAGCGGGCGGTTGGCGAAGATGCCCATGCAGATGGTCATGATGCCGGCGCCCAGGCAGGTGGCGCAGGCGAGCGCTCCCGCATCGATGCCAGCGCCCGAGAGCACTGCGGGGTTGACGGCGATGATGTAGGCCATCGCCAGGAATGTTGTCAGTCCAGCGCGAAGTTCGGTCCCGATTGTGGACTTGCGCTCGCTGACGTGAAATAGTTCGTCCATGCATACCCTTTCCTTGTTCGGCCCCGAGTTTAGGCCGATTGACACGAACTCACCCACTATAGCCCCTTTACGACGCTGTTGTTCCTCGCATGTTGATGTTCGGCGCTTTGTAGCAGACGGACGGTATTTTTCGCATGAAAATGTGTGGGTACCGTATACTTAAGCGGTTACAACGACCCCTATGGAGGAACGTATGATTAAAGAGCTTTGCCACGACGAGGCTATCCTGTCCCAGCGTTGCGAGGTTGCGACCGTCGAGGACGAGTCGGTTGCTCAGGACCTGATCGATACCATCAAGTCGCTCGACGATGCCGGCTGCCTTGCCGCTAACCAGATTGGCGTTACCAAGAAGGTCTGCGTCTACCTGGACGACGCCGGCGAGCCCCACGTGCTCTACAACCCCCGTCTGGTGTTTGGCCTGGGTGCCAGCAAGATGGAGGAGAGCTGCCTGACGCACGAGGAGGTCACCAAGTCCACGCGCTATATGAAGTGCAAGGTCGCTTATGACGTGATCGTCGACGGCGAGATGCGCGAGCGCAAGCAGGACTTTGTGGGCTTCGAGGCGCAGATGATTCAACACATGATTGACCACTGTCTAGGAAAGTTGGTCTAAGGGGATCAAA
This sequence comes from uncultured Collinsella sp., assembly GCA_900556705.1. Classification (GTDB taxonomy): domain Bacteria; phylum Actinomycetota; class Coriobacteriia; order Coriobacteriales; family Coriobacteriaceae; genus Collinsella. Next base: position 773 of record USPT01000207.1, on the reverse strand, counting down.
GCACCGCACTTCGTCTCTTTTGGTCCGGGCGTGACATTGTTGTCATGTCCGGACCTTTGTGTTTAGCGCCTTTTTGTTTGGTGACAATAACCTTAGCAGGAACGTAAAGCTAGGAGGCGCTATGTGTACGAGCATTCGATTTACCGATAATTCTGGCCACATGTATCTAGGCCGCAACCTCGACTGGAGCTTTGACTACGGCCAACAGGTTCGCGTGATGCCGCGCGGGTTCCACATTCCGTATTCGTTTATCGACGATGCGTCGGCGGCGCACGCGGTAATCGGCATGTGCATCGATTACGAGAACTACCCTATGTTTTTCGACTGCGGTAACGATGCGGGTCTGGCTGTGGCGGGGCTCAACTTCCCCGGCTACGCCGAGTATGCCGATGGCCCTGTCGACGGCAAGAACAATATCGCGGCCTATGAGTTTCCCCTGTGGGTGGCAGCGACGTTCTCGACGGTCGATGAGGTCGAGGCCGCGCTGCGCGACACGGTGATTGTCGCCAAATCTGCCGGAGAGGGGCTGGGCGTGTCACTGCTCCATTGGATTATCGGCGACAGCCAACGCAGCATCGTGGTCGAGATGATGGCTGACGGCCTGCATGTATACGACAATCCGGTCGACACCCTTGCCAATCAGCCGACTTTCCCGTGGCACATGGAAAACCTGCGCACCTATATCACGGCCACAAGCGATTTTCCGCAGACGGCGACATGGCGTGGCGCCGAGCTTAAGCCCTATGGAGCCGGTGCCGGCATGCGCGGCATTC
>USPT01000206.1 GCA_900556705.1 uncultured Collinsella sp. | reverse complement strand
CTCCCTCTTTTTTGTAGGAGGCGATTCTGTTGTCACAGTTCACCGATATCAGCCGCATTAACGTGTGCGGCGGCGACGGCGGAGCCGGATGCATGTCGTTTAGGCGCGAGGCATTTGTCCCCAAGGGCGGCCCCGATGGCGGCGACGGCGGTCGTGGCGGCAATGTCGTCATCCAGGCCGATGCTCAGCTGTCTTCGCTGATCGATTACCGCTTTAAGCATCACTTTCGCGCCGAGCGCGGCACGCACGGGCAGGGTGCCCGTCGTAACGGCAAGAGCGGCGAGGACCTGATTCTCAAGGTCCCTATGGGTACCGTGGTGCGCGAGCTTGACCCCGAGACGCAGACCCCGATGTTCGAGATTGCCGATCTGGTGCATGATGGCGAGCGCGTTGTCGTGGCCCCTGGTGGCGCCGGTGGTCTCGGCAATACGCACTTTGTGACGTCGGTGCGCCGCGCGCCCGCGTTCGCCCAGCTGGGCGAGCCGGCTGAGGAGCACTGGATTGAGCTCGAGATGAAGCTCATGGCCGATGCCGCGCTCGTGGGCTTCCCCTCGGTGGGTAAGTCATCTCTCATCGCGCGCATGAGTGCCGCCCGCCCCAAGATCGCCGACTACCCGTTTACCACGCTCGTGCCGAACCTGGGCATGGTGCGTGCCGGCGAATATTCTTACGTCGTTGCCGACGTCCCCGGTCTTATCGAAGGCGCGAGCGAGGGCAAGGGCCTGGGTCATCAGTTCCTGCGCCACATTGAGCGTACGGCTCTGATCATGCATGTCGTCGACATGACGGGTGGTTTTGAGGATCGCGATCCGGTCGAGGATTACCACATCATCAACCGCGAGCTCGAGCAGTATGGCGCCGAGCTCTCGGAGCGTCCGCAGATCGTCGTTGCCAACAAGTGCGATGCGCCGGGCACGGCCGACAAGATTGCCGACCTTAAGCGTGCGGCGCTCGACGATGGCCATATGTTCTTTGCCGTGTCTGCTGTTACGGGCGCCGGCCTCAACACGCTGATGCTTGCCGTGGGCGAGCAGGTGGCTAAGCTTCGCGCCGAGCTGGCGGTCTCCGATGAGCCGGTCGATCTGCGCGACGAGGAGTGGGAGCGCCGTCGCCTGCAGCGTGAGAAGCGTTTCCGCATTGTTCAGGAAGAGCCCGGTGCCTTCCGCGTAGTCGGTCGTGCCATCGAGCGCATGGTCATCCAGACCGACTGGGAAAACGAGGAAGCCGTCATTTACCTGCAGCATAAGTTTGCGCGTATGGGTGTTGACGACGCGCTCGAGAAGGCTGGTTGCCGTGCGGGCGACGAGGTCCGCATTTGCCAGCGCGCCTTTGACTTTGAGGGCGCCGAGGACTTCTCGGAGTACGAGGAGCTCGAGGATGTTGGCGAGGACGTTGCCGTTGAAGCCATTGACGTGGCTGATGCTGTGGATGAGAGCGTCGAGGTTGTCGATGCGGCGGATGCCGCGGACGATGCCGAGACCTCGGAGGTCGAGTAGGCCATGTCGCTGCGCGGTGGAATCGGTCTGCCCGAGCTTCCTCTAGAGGACGGTCAGGAGTTTAGGCTCGGCATTATGGGTGGCACCTTTGATCCCATCCATTACGGGCACCTGGTGACCGCCGAGCAGGCGCGCGAGTCGCTCGACTTGGATGCTGTACTCTTTATGCCGGCGGGCTCTCCTGCCTTTAAGCTTGACAAGCCGGTGACGCCTGCCGAGGACCGTTATGCCATGACGGTCCTCGCCACCGCCGCGAACCCGGCCTTTTTGGCGAGCCGGTTCGAGATCGACCGCCCGGGCGTAACCTATACGGCCGATACGCTTCATGCCCTTCGCGACTTTTACCCGCCGCAGGTAAAGCTCTACTTTATTACGGGCGCCGACGCGATTATCGATATCGTGACCTGGCATGATGCCGAACGAATCGCTGAGCTTGCTACCTTTATTGCGGCGACGCGACCGGGCTTTGATATCGATACGGCGCGTGCCCGAATCAAAGAGTCGGGGCTGCCGTTCGACGTGCGCTATATTCAGATTCCGGCGCTGGCGATCAGCTCGACGAACATTCGTAAGCGAGTTGCCCGCGGCATGAGCGTGCGCTATCTTACGAGCGAGTCCGTGCTCGGCTACATTCGCAAGCGCAGGCTATATGCCGATTTGGGCCAAGAAGATTTTGAGTGATGGGGGTCTACGTTGTCGGTAGAGGATCAGTTTGAGGGCGATGAGCGCGCGCTGCTCAAGCACATTCAAGAGCTGCTCGATGTTCGCATGAAGGATAAGCGCAAGCGCTATGTGCATTCGCTGGGTGTTGCCGAGACCGCACTTCATCTGGCCGAGGTCTACGGCGTTGACCGCTTTGATGCCGCTGCCGCCGGCCTGATCCATGACTGGGACAAAGTGCTCTCCGACGACGAGCTGGTCACGCGCGCTCTGCATTACGGCATTAAGATTG
>USPT01000205.1 GCA_900556705.1 uncultured Collinsella sp. | reverse complement strand
CGGAAAGCACATTAAGTGCTTTCCTTTGCGTGCGGAACTCGCGACAAACTTAACCCCCGCCCTCAGCCCCGGAAGCCCTCCCTGCCGTCACATTATTCAACCAGTTTTGCGGGCGTGCGCCGCTGCGCGGCTAGCCCGCGTGCTCCTCGGCGGGGTTGGTCTGATTGTTTTTGTTGAAGCTCTGCCTTTGGCTCAAATGGAAACGGGGGACGCATTTGCATCCCCCGTTTTTGTTGTGGTTACTCTAGATCAATAAATTTGGTGCTTATGATCTTGCCGTCTTTTACTAGCATTCTGGCCATGGTGGGGCCTCGGGTGCCTCTGGGGTAGCTAGCGCTGCCCGGGTTGAGGACTAAACAACGGCCCACTTGGGCTTCTTTGGTTACGTGGGTGTGACCATTGATGGCTACGTCTACGGATCCCACCGGAAGGTCTTCGCGGTAGTGGGCTACGGCGAATTTGAGGCCTTCGTAGGTAAAGAGCGCAAGACGGTCTACATCGGGACCGTAGTCGCGGTAGTAATCGTTGTTGCCCAGTACGGCCCGCACGGGGGCGATGGTGCATAGGTGCTCGTAGTCCATCTCTGACGTAAGGTCGCCGGCGTGGATGATCAGGTCTGCGCCCTCAAGCTCATCCAAGAGCGCAGGCGATAAATAGCCGTGGGTGTCCGAGATGATGTCGATGCGCTTGGCGCTTGCGCTGTTCATGGGATCCCTTCCGCAAAAAACGATTCGGCAGATACATACAAAAAAGCCCCACGGCTCCGCAGACGATGGGTCTACAGGGCTGCGGGGCCAGTGTGCTAGAGACTCAGAGCCTTCTTGAGCGGCACGACGCGGCGGCGCGAAACCGGCACGCGTTCGTCGACGCCCGTAATGCCCAGCTGGATGGCGCCCGAGGGCACCGTCTCGACGTCCGTAACGCACGCTAAGTTGACGATATAGCGGCGGTGAACACGGAAGAAGCCAAAGTCGCAGAGCTTGGCCTCAAACTGCGCCAGCGAGGTCGTCGACAAAAAGCGATCATCGACGGTATAGATGCAGGAGTAATCGTCCTTGGCCATGATAAAGCGAATGTCGTCCACGGGAATGAGCACCTTGCGGCCGCCCTTTTCCACCGGGATACGCTCGATGGTCACCTTGCTGTCCGTAACCGGCTTGGCGCGTTGCATGACCTTCTCGATCGCGCGATCCAAGCGAGCTTCCTCGACCGGCTTCATCAGATAATCGACGGCATCCACGTCGAATGCCTCGACCGCATGGTCACTATACGCAGTCACAAACACGATCGCCGGCGGATTTTTGAGCTTATGCAGCGCCTCGGCAAGTTGCAGGCCCGAGGCACCGGGCATCGAGATATCGAGAAACACGACATCCACGCGACTTTCCATAAGCATCTCGATGGCGGAGCGGACGCTCGACGCCTCCGTGATCGTGCCGATCTTGCCCGTTTGCTCGAGCAGGAAGCGAAGCTCCGAGCGAGCCGGCGCCTCATCATCCACAATCATCGCACGCAGCATAGGGATAAAACCTTTCGTCAACTAACTACGCCGGGCATCCGTCGCATGACGTTGAGCCCGTAGCCCTTTATTTTACTCTTGAATGTCAAAGATGCTCTCTGACAAATCAAGATGAAGGAGCACTTTGGTGCCCTTGCCCGGCGCCGATTCGACACGCGTATAGGAGTGCGGCCCATAAAAGCGATGGATGCGCTCCGAAATATTGTGCATGGCCACACCGGCGCCGCCACCCTGGGGAGAGCTGGCGTCGGGACGGGCAGAGCGCTCGTCAAACAGTCTGGCGGCGGTACCCTCATCCATGCCCACGCCATTATCGGCCACGGCAATCAAGATTGCATCCTCGCCGTCTTGGTGAACGGTCACGTCGATCCTCAGGGCGTCGTCATCGCCCATACCATGACGTACGGCGTTCTCGACAATCGGCTGGATCACGAACGCCGGCACCAGCGTATCTTCCACGTCCTCGGACACATCGAACGTCGCAAGCACGCGGTCCTCGCCAAAGCGGGCCTTCTCAAAGGTAAGGTAGCGCTTGGTCTGTGCAACCTCGCGCGAGACCGGAATAAGCGATCCCGAGTTGTCGAGCGTGGCACGATAGAACGATGAGAACTCACGAAGCAGTTCGCGGGCCCGCAGCGGGTCGGTGCGCGTAAACGATGCAATGGTGTTCAGCGTGTTGAACAGGAAGTGCGGGTTAATCTGCGCTTGCAGCGCACGCACCTCGGCGCGCGCCGTGAGTTCCTTTTGCACCTCGAGCTCGTGGATGGCGAGCTGCGTGGACAAGATCTCGGCAAAGCCCGAGGCAAGCGCGTACTGGGTACGGTCGACGGCGCGCGGGGTCTTGTAGTAGAACTTGAGCGTGCCGACGGTACGATCGCCCACCTTGATGGGGGCGATAATGCCGGCGGGGACTTGGTTGTGCGAGCCATCCGAGCCCACGA
>USPT01000204.1 GCA_900556705.1 uncultured Collinsella sp. | reverse complement strand
GTGCAACCGGTTGTACAACCATGCTACTTATGTCACCCTAAGCTTAGGTGCACAGCGCGGGGCATCGTTCTTGAACTCACAGGCAACTGTCGCGCCTGCCTATGTCTCGCCCATACATGCCGTGCTCAGTCGCAGTTTGATTGCAAAACGACACCGGTCACCGGATACCATGGACGCCGTTCACGCGCGCTATAGTAATCTGTATCCGCATTAGCCTTTATCGATAGCCCACCGACCCAATTGCACAGGAGACGCCATGACCCAACCAGCACGCACCGCACCCACGCTTGCCGAGGTTGCTGAAGCTGCCGGTGTTTCGCGCTCCACGGCATCGCGTGCCCTCAACGACTCCCCCCGCATTAGCGAGGAAACTAAAAAGCGCGTCCGCGCAGCGGCGAAAAAGGTTAACTTCGTTCCCAACGCACGCGGCCGGGCGCTCGCCGTCGGACGCACGAAAATTATCGCCGTACTGGTTACCGAGCCTTTGAGCGAGCTGTTTAGCGATCCCATCTACAGTGAGTTTTTAGGCGGCATTACCGAGGAACTTTCGGAGTCGTCTTACTTGCCCGTGATCTTGCAGGCATCTTCCTCGCATGAGCGCAACCGCGCACGCGAGCATTTTGAGCGCCGCTCGTTTGACGCCGTCATCGACGTCTCGCCCTACAAGGGCAGTGAGCTGCTCGAGGTGCTGCGCGAGCTGGGCGTACCCACTGTGTTATGCGGCCAGCTCGAGGGCCATCCCTATCGCGACGTGTTCTCGACGGTCTACTCCGACGACGAAGAGGGCGGACGCTTTGCGGCGCTCGCTATGAAAGATCGCGGACGCAAGGACATCGTTGCCGTGCTGGGGCCGCAGGATAACCCCGCCGTCATCGACCGCCTTCGCGGCTACCGTGCAATTTTGGGCGAAAGCCTTCCGGATGAAAATGTCATCTATACCGGATGGAGCAGCGGAGACGGCTACCAAGCCACGCGGCGGTTCCTCGCGCGCGAAATACATGCCGACGGCGTGCTATGCGGATCGGACCGTATCGCAACCGGCGTTATCGCCGCATTCAACGAAGCAGGAATTAGCGTACCCAAAGACGTTTCGGTCGTGGGCTTCGATGACCACGAGGTCGCAGCTCGCAGCGTCCCCGCGTTGACGACCATTCGTCAGCCGCTTCGCGAGGAAGGCCGCATGGCCGCAGGCATTGCGCTCGATATGATCAATGGCGCCGTGCCCACCACCACCGTCATGCACATGCAGCTCGTTCAGAGAGACTCACTGTAGGAAACTGGGCCGGGCTTTCCGCTAGGCTGCTTTAGCGGAAAGCCCGGCCCATTCCGAACGCCGATTCTGGGATGTACTTTCCGCCAGAAGCTCAACCGGAAAGTGCGACCCGTTATTTGGCTGGATTCTGGGTCGCAGTTTCCGCGACGTCCGGTCACCCTATGTCCTCGCAACGCCCGCGCATAAAAAACGAGGGAAGGCACGCGTCCTTCCCTCGTTACAGGCAATATGTAGCCGCTTGCCTACATCAGGCGCAGGCTGACGTCCTTGAGCTGGGCGCCACTAACGGCACTCGGGGCACCCGACATGAGGTCGGAGCCGCTGGCCGTCTTGGGGAACGCCATGACGTCGCGGATGGAGTCGGAGCCGGTAAGCAGCATGCACACGCGGTCCAGGCCCAGAGCGAAACCGCCCATCGGGGGCGCACCAAACTTGAGGGCCTCCATGAGGAAGCCAAACTGAGACTCGGCGCGCTCCTCGGTAAAGCCCAGGAGCTTGAGCATGGACATCTGCATCTCGGCGTTGTGGATACGCATACCGCCGCCGCCGGCCTCAAAGCCGTCCATGACAAAGTCGTAGGTGCAAGAACCGGCTGCCAACGGGTCGGCCTCGATCTTGGCGATGTCGGTCTCGGTCGGCAGAGTGAACGGCTGGTGCTCGGCAGCGTAAGCCTTGCGGTCCTCATCCCAGTGGAACAGCGGGAAGTTGACGACCCACAGGAAGTCGTGGCCCTCGCGCTTGATCTCGAGTGCGTTGGCCATGTGAGAACGCATGCCGCCCAGGATCTCGTCAGAGAGCAGGCGCGGGCCGGCGGCGAACATCACAAGGTCGCCGGGCTCGACGTCCATGCGCTCGCGCAGAGCGGCCATCTCCTCGTCCGAGAAGAACTTGACGATGGGGCTGTTGATGGAGCCATCCTCGCGGAAGGCGATCCAGGCCAGACCCTTGGCGCCAAACGTGGAGGCCACGCCGGCGAGCTTATCGATCTTGGCACGTGCCCAGGCACCGGCGCCCTTGGCGTTGATGGCCTTGACGACAGAGCCCTCCTCGTTTGCGGCAGTCGCAAAGACCTTGAACTTGGAGTTGGCAAAGATGTCGGTCAGGTCGACCAGGTGCATGCCATAGCGGGTATCGGGCTTGTCGGAGCCATAGGTGTCCATGGCCTCCCAGTAGTCCATGCGACGCAGCGGCGTGGGCATCTCGAC
>USPT01000203.1 GCA_900556705.1 uncultured Collinsella sp. | reverse complement strand
GTGAGCGCAAACGCGACCACGAAGAACCCGATGGCAAAGACCAGGCGAGCCGTGCCGAGCGAAACGCCCTCGGGCAGCAGCGGCACCAGCATCTCGAAGGCCGTGGAGCTCGTGCGCGGAATGGCCAGGCACGGGCCGATGGCCAGATACACCGCCGCGACAAAGAACTCACCAAACTTGGGGTGCACGCGGCCGGCAAGCTCGCGCGCCGTTCCGGCAAGCGCGACGGCAATAAAGCCCATGACGGGCAGACCGATAGCGGCAATCAGAAAGCCGAGCATGGCGACCGGCGTGGCAGAACCTGCCTGCAGCGCCAGCAGCGGCGGAATGATGAGGTTACCGGCGCCAAAGAGCATCGAGAACAGCGCAATGCCGACGGTAACGACATGGTCGGAGCGTAGACCGCGCGGGGCAGATGAGGCCATAGGCACACCTTTCGGGTCGAAACAAAAACGGGACGGGCAAAAGACCCGTCCCGCAAGTATATACGCTCTAGCAGGCTAAATCGCGCAAAGCGTCAATCGCGGTGTCGACTTCCTCGTCTGTGTTGAAATAGCCAAACGAGAAGCGGACGACGCCCTGGCGCTCGGTCCCGAGCGCACGGTGCATGAGCGGGGCGCAATGGGCGCCGGGGCGCGTCGCAATCTCCCACCCTTGCATGAGCGCGTCCGAGATCTCGGCCGAATCGATATCACCCACGTTGAGTGAGACGATCGCCGAGCGCACGGGCTGGTCAAACGCACCGTAGAGCTTAATCCCCGGAATCTCGCGCACGCCAGCGAGAAAGCGATCAGCCAGCGCTCGCTCATGCGCCGCGATCGCCTCGACCCCGCCTTGCGCCTCGATAAAGTCGAGGCCGGCAGAAAGCCCCGCGATACCGTGACCGTTGAGCGTGCCCGCCTCAAGGCGCGTGGGCCACTCAAGCGGCTGCAGCGCATCGAAGCTGTGCACGCCCGTGCCGCCCATGGCCCACGGAGCCACGTCAATGCCCTCCGCCACGGCCAGGCCGCCGGTCCCCTGCGGACCCATGAGCCCCTTATGGCCGGTAAAGCACACTATGTCGAGGCCCGTGGCCTGCATATCGACACGCGCCGTACCGGCAGACTGCGAGGCATCGACGATCACCAGCGCACCGGCCGCATGGGCCATGGCCGCTACGCGCGCAATGTCGACCGCGTTGCCGGTCACGTTGGAGGCATGCGTCACCACCACGGCACGCGTACCCGGCGTGACCAGCCGCTCGAGCTCGTCGTAGTCGAGCACGCCGTTCGCGTCACAGCCCGCATACTCAACGGTCACGTCCTGCTCCGCCGCCAGGCGATTGAGCGGACGCAGCACCGAGTTGTGCTCGAGCACAGTCGTGACCACACGGTCGCCGGGGCGCACCACGCCATTGATGACGGTGTTGAGCGCCGCGGTTGAGTTGGGCGTAAAGCACACATGGTCCGCCCTCGGGCAACCCAAAAGGCGCGCGAGCTTGGCACGGCAAGCGTGAATCGTACGAGCGGCATCGAGCGCGCCCGACGTGGCACCGCGCCCGGCATTGCCGAGCGAGCACATCGCCTGCGTCACGGCATCGATGACCGTCTGCGGCTTATGCATGGTCGTCGCCGCGTTATCCAGGTAGATCATCGCACGACCTCCCACATGTCGATCACCGTAAAGCCCTCGGTGGGGACGCCCGCCGCGGCAAGCTCGCCGCGCAGCAGGTCCTCATCGGCAGGCAACGCCTTCCACGCCAGACCGCAACCGGCAGCGACCTCCCCGGGCACGGGAATCGTTCGCCCGGGAAGGCCGCGCTCGATGCACAGGGACTCGCAACCCATGGCGGCCGCCGTGGTGGGAAACGTGATGACAAGCGCCGGGCGCTTCTCCCTCATGGCAACTCCAACCAATACGCTACGGGCGCACGACGCGCACGGCCTGCTCCATCTTCTCCACGATCACGTACATGTTGGTGACCTCACCCACCGCAAGCTGGTCTTTAATGCCATAGTGGTCGAGGCAGGTACCGCAGGTGAGAATCTCGACACCCTGCTCGGCCAGGCCCTTCAGATCATCGAGCACCGGCGAGCCCTCGACGGTGAGCTTGGCGCCGCCGTTGTAGAACAACATGGTCGCGGGCAGCTCCTCCTGCTGCGTCACGGCAAAGATGAAGGCCTTCATGAGCTTGTGGCCCAGCTCGTCGTCGCCACGGCCCATGCAATCGGTGTAGACGGAAATGACGAGCTTGCCCTTGCCGGCGCTGGCATCACAGAAGGCAGCGCCATCCTGCGCGGGATCAGCCACGGCCACGGCGCCAGAGGTCGCCACGGTCACGTGCCACTCGGCGTCAGAAACCTTCTCGACCGAGGCCGTGCAGCCCTTCTCCTGCGCCATCTTGGAGATGTTCTTGACGGCGGTCTCGTTATCGACCGAGGTCACGACAACGCCCTCGCCATCGAGCTGCTTCAGGGCTTTAAGCGTCTTGACGACGGGCAGCGGGCAGGCATCGCCCATGGCATTGACTTCAATCTTGGTAGACATAGTT
>USPT01000202.1 GCA_900556705.1 uncultured Collinsella sp. | reverse complement strand
AGAGGAAGTCCTCCGACGCCAGATTGGCATCCCATTCCTCAAACGTGCCCTCGTCGACCGTCATGCGCATGCGCGCGCGACCGCTCACGCGAAAGTGTTTGCCGCAACGAGGACAGACCTCGAGGTTGTCGTGTAGGCGCGCCTCATCGATCACACGGCGGCACTCCGGGCATTTGATAAACACGTGGCGCGCGGGAAACTCGGCGCACGACTCGGTCATCGGCCCCTCGAGGACGTTGACCGTCTTCGCTTTTCTATTCATCAGCATAGAGATGCCCCATCAGATCGGTGTGATACATGCCCGACAAGAACTCGTCGTTTGCCAGCACGTCGAGCTGAAGCTCGCTGTTTTCGCTCACGCCCTCAATCACGAGCTCGCCCAGGGCCGAGCGCATCTTGCGAATGGCGCCGTCACGCGTGGGCGCACACACGATGAGCTTGCCGAGCATGGAGTCGTAGTACGGCGGAACGTTCGCGCCGGTAAACATGGCCGAATCCCAGCGCACGCGCGGACCACCCGGCACACGCAACGCGGTGACCGTTCCGCATGACGGCAGAAAGTCCGGCGTCTCGGCATTGATGCGGCACTCCATGGCGTGGTTGCGGACCGGCATGTCCTCCTGCTCAAAGGGCAGAGGCTGGCCGGCTGCCACGCGCAGCTGCCACTTGACCAGGTCGGTATCGGTCACAAACTCCGTAACCGGATGCTCCACCTGCAAGCGCGTGTTCATTTCCATAAAGTAGAAATTGCCGTCGTCCGAATACAGGAACTCGATGGTACCGGCTCCTTCGTAGCCAACGGCACGAGCCAGGTCACGCGCTGCCTTGTGCATGCGAGCACGAATGCCGTCGTGTCCGTCGAGGCACGGCGCGGGGCTCTCCTCGATCAGCTTTTGGTTGCGGCGCTGCACCGAGCATTCGCGCTCGCCGAGCGAAAACACATGGCCCTGCTTATCGGCCATAATCTGCACCTCGACGTGGTGGGCCGGCGCGACGAACTTCTCCATGTAGCACTCGCCGTCGCCAAAAACGGCCTCGCCCTCGGCACGTGCTTCAATAAAGGCCTTTGCCGCATCTTCCACGCGCTCGACCTTGCGAATACCGCGACCGCCGCCGCCCGCGCGCGCCTTAATAAGCACGGGGCAGCCAATGCGCTCGGCCTCGGCTGTCGCCTCCTCGGGGCTTTTGAGCAAATCGCAGCCCGGCACGATGGGCACGCCCGCCGCGGCAGCCGTTTGACGTGCGGCGTCCTTGTCACCCATGCTGTCGATCACCTCGGCCGAAGGACCAACAAACGCCAGGCCATACTTGTCGCAGTCGCGCACGAAACTCGCCTTCTCCGAAAAGAAACCGTAGCCAGGATGGATCGCCTTTGCCCCCGACTTCACGGCGCAGGTGAGCACGGCATCGTCGTTGAGGTAGCTCTCGGCAAGACGCGGGCCGCCGATGCAATATGCCTCGTCGGCAAGCTGCACGTGCAGCGCGTCCGCATCGGCCGTGGAATAAACGGCGACGGTCTTGATGCCCATATCGCGGCACGCGCGGATAACACGGACCGCGACTTCGCCGCGGTTGGCGATGAGCACTTTGTCGAACATGAAGCCTTCCTTAACTTTCGTGCATGAGTGCAAAAGACATATCGGCGCGGCAGCAAACCTCACCGTTGACGCTCGCAGTACCCGTCGCAAAGCGGAACGGTCCGCGCGCACGCGTGATGGAGCACACCAGATCCACCGTGTCGCCCGGGCGCACCGGACGCTTAAAGCGCACCTTGTCCAGACTGGTGTAGAACGGCGTCGCGCCGCGCGCCTCCTCATCGCCCATCAGCAGCACGCAGCAGTTCTGGGCGAGCATCTCGCACTGAATCACGCCGGGGACAACCGGGTTTCCCGGAAAATGCCCCTGCAAAAAGTACTCGTCGCCCGTAATCGTGATCTTGCCGTGGGCCTCGTCGCCCACTAGCTCGGCTTCGTCGAGCAAAAGCATCGGCTCGCGATGCGGCAACAGCTTCTTGAGCTCTTCTTTGTTCATGGATATCACCTATCCGATCCTCATGAGGCAGCTGCCAAACTCCACGAGGTCGCCGTCGGCCACGCAGATCTCGAGCACCTCGCCGTCTGCCTCGGCCGTCACCTCGTTGAGAACCTTCATGGCCTCGATGATGCAGAGGGTCTCACCGGCCTTGACCTTGGAGCCCACGTGCACAAACGGCTCGTCGCCCGGCGCCGGGGCAGCATAGAAAACGCCGACCATGGGAGCGGTCACCTCGGTGCCCTTGGGCTCCGGTGCGGCGACAGGCGCCTGCGCGGCGGGCTCCGGTGCGGCAGCAGGCATGGCGACAGGAGCCACCGCCGGAGCAGTCACGGCACCCGGCATAGGCATGGGCACGGCAACCGGCTGTGCGGCGCTCGCGCGCTCGAGCTCGACCGCGGTGCCATCGGGCTCCTCAACGCGCACGCGCGTGAGGCCGCGGTCTTCCATAACATCGGCTATCTCGGCAAGTCTTTTGGAATCCATGCTCTAGCTCCTCGTATATC
>USPT01000201.1 GCA_900556705.1 uncultured Collinsella sp. | reverse complement strand
GCGCAGACCATAAGCGAATTGCCGGTAAACAGCTCGGCGCCGCACACCAGCACCAACACCAGGCCCAGGCAAAAGCACAGGCCGCCCACGACGCGCTGGGCACCCCAGCCCAGCGTGCTGTCGCTCAAAAACACCGTAAAGAACAGGCCGCCGAAGGCGATAAACGCGCCGGCGAACATTGCCAACAGAAAGGCCTTAGCGACCGGCAGGTTAGCCTTGGTCACGCCGGCGGCCTCGGTCTTGGCCTCGATCGCGGCGGGCGCCAGGCAATCGGGAGCGGGATACTCCACCTTGGAATCTGCCATGTCAATCACTTCTTTCCTATTCAGCAGAGACAAGCGCTGCTATTGCTCCTGCCCCAAGCGGACAAAGTGGGAAAAGTCGTTGGCGGCCACGGCGTCGTACACGGCGTCGACGGCCTCAAAGACCTCCGGGGACATGGGGTTGTAAAACTCCGTATCGCCCGGCTGAATCCCTATGAAGACGATATCTTCGCACGATTGCTCAATCTCTTCGATCAAAATCGACAAGGGAAGCGAATGCGTGGTGAACATCGACTTGCGGGCCACATCACGTTTGTCGAGCAAGCGGATGGCGCCGACGGGCAGCGCCATGTCGGCGGCATCGACCAACACCAAGCGCGGCGGACGCTCGCGCTTGACCTCGATGATGTCGTCCTCGGGCGTCTGACCACCGTCGATGGTGTACCAACCGGCGATGGGCGTGTCCTCCATCTTTTTGGAGAGCACGGGGCCAGCGGCATCGTCGGCACGCAGCACGCTTCCCGCCGTGAGCACGATACCCGCAAACGGGGCGCCGTTCACACGACCATCCACAACGCGACCCATTACTGCAACCTTCCCGTCAGATACACGCCCGACACATCGCGAACGCGCTCAACCAGATCGCGAAACTTCATTAAGAACGCGACCTGCTGGGCATGAAGGCCAAAGTCGTCATCGAACACCGAGATGCCGGCCTTGGCAGAACCGCGAAAACCGCGCTCGTCGAGCAGCGCATCGCAAGCCTCGAGCAGCGACGGCACCGCCGCCTTGTCGAGCTGGCACTCACCAAAGGAGTGGATGGCCTCAAACTTGGTCTTGGCCTCCCCCTCCGGCAGCGCGTCGACGAGCGAATAGAACACGTTCACCGGCACCGACAGGCGCGGCTCAAAGCAATCGAGCACGCCGGTGTGGTGGCCCACGGCGAGCGTGTAGTACAGCACGTCGCAGGCCTCCTGGGGAACGTCTTCCTCGGTCTCCACAAACTTACGCGTGAGCTCGTAGAAGACCACCTGGTCGGGCGTATGGCCCAGGCAGGGGTCGGCGACGCCCTCGGCAGCCTCGTCGCTTGCGCGCGAGGCATCGCCAAAAGAGCCGCCGAGCATGCCGGGACCCGCAAAGTAACCAGAGCGGTCCGTGAGCTCCATCTAGCGACCTCCGGCCAGCACCAGATCCTGCAGCGCCGAGTACACCTCGACGCGGCGCGGATCGTCCTGCTTGTCGATGAGCAGCGCCATGGCACCGCGGATATCGCCCTTGGGCGCGCCCTCGAGCGTATCCATAAACTCGTTGGCCAAGTCGCGGCCGTAACGGTAGCCGCTCATGGCGCGAGCTTCGCGCTCGATGGCAACGCGCAGCTTGTACGGCACGCCGGGGTGCAGGATATCGGCCTGCTCGCCGGCGGCCTCCACCGTGGTCTCGGCATGGAGTTTTTGGTCCAGCAGACCAAGTGCCATGGCAAAGCCGTAGACGGTCTGCGCGGGGCTGGGCGGGCAGCCGGGGATGTAGACATCGACCGGCAGAATCTTATCCGTACCGCCCCAGACGCAGTAGTTGTCGTAGAAGATGCCGCCGGTGCAGCCGCACGCGCCATAGGACACTACGATCTTGGGATCGGGTGCGGCCTCAAAAGCGCGCAGGGCCGGCATGCGCATGGCACGCGTCACGGCACCGGTGTACAGCAGCACGTCGGCGTGACGGGGCGAAGGCACGACCTTGATGCCAAAACGCTCGACGTCAAAGACGGGCGTGATGGAACCGAAGATCTCGATCTCGCAGCCGTTGCAGCCGCCGCAGTCGACACGGTAGACGTACACCGAGCGCTTGATCTTCTTAAGAAGGGTCGCCTTGGCCTTCTCGATGCTCTCGTCGAGCTCGATCTTGGTCGGGCGGTACTGAAGCCGCTCGGGCAAAAGCGTGGGTTCGGCCATGGTTACTCCTCCTTCGTTTCAAAATCCATGATGATGCCCTCGACCGGTGCAGGACCGGCGGGGATCTCGGGCGCATCGGGGTTGAGCTCGCGGTCGATATACTCCGGGTTCACGCCGTGGCCGCCCAGATACTCCATGCCGGGGCCCTGGGGCTCACCGGACGCAAGCGTCTCGTTGGCAGCCATGCCGGCAGCGTTGCCGGTCTTTACGGCCGAGGCGGCGCGCAGGGCGTCGAGCTCGCGCTTGCACTCCTGGCACATACCGACGGTACGGGCGGCCTGCTCGGCCTCCATGCCGCCGGCCTTTTGCAGCAGGCGCTTAGCGTAGTCGA
>USPT01000200.1 GCA_900556705.1 uncultured Collinsella sp. | reverse complement strand
ACAAGCAGGCCGCCGAGGCCGAGGACAAGCAGCGTAAGAGCGAGATTCGTACGCTTGAGAACCGCGTGATGCAGCGCGAGGAGTCCCTTGATCGCCGAAACGACGCTCTCGACAAGCGTGAGCACCAGCTGTCCAGCCAGGCCGGTCAGGTCGAGAAGCGCTCCCGCGAGCTTGAGGAGCTCTGCACTAAGCAGACCTCCGAGCTCGAGCGTATTGCCGACCTTACCCGCGAGGACGCCCACAAGGAGCTCCTCGATAAGGTTCGCGGCGAGGTCACCCACGAGGCCGCCACGATCATTCGCGAGTCCGAGCAGCAGGTTCGCGCCGAGTGCCACAAGACCGCCCAGGAGATTCTGTCCCTGGCGATTCAGCGCTGCGCTGCCGACCACACAGCCGAGGTCACCGTTACCTCCGTGCACATTCCCTCTGATGACCTCAAGGGGCGTATCATCGGTCGCGAGGGTCGCAACATCCGGACCTTCGAGCAGGTTTCCGGTGTCAACCTCGTGATCGACGATACGCCCGAGACCGTCGTTCTTTCGAGCTTCGACCCGGTCCGTCGTGAGACCGCTCGTGTTGCCCTCGAGAACCTCATCGCCGACGGCCGCATTCACCCCGCTCGCATCGAGGAGATGTATCACAAGGCTGCCGACCTGGTTCAGCAGCGCGTGCGCGAGGCTGGCGAGCAGGCTGCCTTCGATACCGGCATTCACGACCTGCATCCCGAGATCGTCAAGACCCTTGGTGCCCTGCGCTACCGTACTTCGTTTGGTCAGAACGTGCTTCAGCACTCCCTCGAAGTCTCTGACCTGTGCGGCGTGATGGCTTCCGAGCTTGGCCTGGACGTTGTGACCGCCAAGCGCGCCGGCCTGCTGCACGACCTTGGCAAGGCAATCGACCACGACGTCGAGGGCCCGCATGCCGTCATCGGCGCCGAGCTTGCCCGCCGTTATGGTGAGAAGCCCGTTATCGTCCACGCTATCGAGGCTCACCATGCCGATGTCGACCCCAACACGGTGCTCGATGTCCTGGTACAGGCCGCCGATGCCGTCTCCGCCTCTCGCCCCGGTGCCCGTCGCGAGTCTGCCGAGAACTACATCAAGCGTCTTGAGAAGCTCGAGGAGATTGCCAACTCCCATGAAGGCGTCGAGCGTACCTATGCCATGCAGGCTGGTCGCGAGGTCCACGTCATGGTTCAGCCGGACAAGATCTCCGATGCCCAGTCCACGGTCCTGGCTCACGATATCGCCCATCAGATCGAGGAAGAGATGGAGTATCCCGGTCAGGTGCGCGTCGTCGTGATTCGCGAGAGCCGCGCTGTCGATATCGCTAAATAACATGAGCGACGCGAACGAGCTCATCTCATTTATCGCGTCGATGTCGGGGGAGGGCAACCTTCGCGTCGAGGAGAACCTTGGCGAGGGGTATGTCCGCCTCCGCGTTTCGGAGGCCGAGCGGCGCCAGGCAAAACACGACATTCAGCATGTCGAGGATATCGTCATCGAAATGCTCCGTAATGCTCGCGATGCCGGCGCCGACAAGGTCTATCTCGCCACGACCAAGGAAGATGGCGTCCGCACGCTTGTCTTTCTGGATAACGGCTCGGGTGTTCCGCAGGATATGCAAGAGCGAATCTTCGATGCTCGCGTTACCTCCAAGCTCGAGAGCATGAAGATGGACCGTTGGGGCGTTCACGGTCGTGGCATGGCATTGTTTTCGATCAAGCAGAACACTGACGAGGCCCGTGTGGTCACGTCTGGTGTCGACCTTGGCTCGGCCTTTAAGGTGAGCGTTGCGGCCGACCGCCTCAGTGAGCGTGCCGATCAGTCCAGCTGGCCCCAGGCCGTCAAGGATGAGGACGGACGTTATGTCTGTGCTCGCGGCCCGCATAATATTATTCGCGCTGCTTGTGAGTTTGCGCTCGAGGAGTTGTGTGGTTGCGATGTCTATCTTGGTTCTCCGTCTGAGATTGCCGCGACCCTTTATGCTCAGGCGTCAAGTCGGCTCGATACGTCGCGTCTCCTGTTCATTGATGACGAGAGTGAGCTTCCGGTTGTCGATCGTTTAGGCCTTGCCTCTGATGCCGAGGACTTTATCCGTATCTGTTCGGGTTTGGGTCTTGAGATGTCCGAGCGCACTGCTCATCGCATTTTGGCAGGGCAGATTAAGCCCGTTCGCGGTGTGACCGCGCGTCTGCTGCGCGAGCGTGATTCGTCCTCGCATGCGCCGGCTCCTGTCGATCTTGCGAAGGATCGTCGCGGGCTACGTATTGCCAAGGATGACATGGCACAGTTTTCGCGTGCTGTGGAGCGTGACTTTAATGACCTTGCCGCCCGGTACTATCTCAACCTTTGTGGCGACCCAAAGATTCGTGTTTCGCGTGATCGAATCACTGTGACCTTCGATCTTGCCAAAGAGGAATAGTGCCTTTACCGAGTCCACTCGGTACGATACAGTTATTGCAGTTAAAACGTACTTTTAAACGCAGGAGTTTTTTCATGGATTGCCTGAAGGTATCAAGCAAATCATCGCCCGCGTCCGTTGCCGGCG
>USPT01000199.1 GCA_900556705.1 uncultured Collinsella sp. | reverse complement strand
ATGGGGGCGATAATGCCGGCGGGGACTTGGTTGTGCGAGCCATCCGAGCCCACGACATCCACCATACGGTTGAACGACTGCACGATGCCATGTTCGATAACGTAGCGTGTGGCAAGCGTGTGGATGGGAGAATCTGGCAGTAGTTTTTCCTCAAACTCGCCCGCGCAGGCCAACACGTTGCCCTCGTCGGTGATGGCCACCGTCATGGCGCGCGTCTCGGGCAAAATGCGCCGGCACACCAAACGCGCCGACTCCTGCGTCAGACCGCCCTTAATGTCCTCGAGCATGGCCGAGGCCACCGAGAGCGTCTCCTCGGTGTACTGGGAGCGCACCGAATCGGGATTGAGCGTCAAAAAGATAAAGATGCACAGAAAGATGCACAGCAGCGCGCAGGCAATCACCGTGGCGATCGGCTCGATACCGGTCACCAAGGCAAAAATAAAGTACACCAGCACGCAAATGGCGCAGGCAACGGCAATGATGCGAAAGATTGATATTGAACTATCGCGCTGGGCGCGGCGGTCGATCATTCGGCCCCCTCCAGGATACTGATCAGTTGTGCGTCACGCCAAAGCCCGTCCATGATCTTGGGCCAAAAGCTCTGGAAACGCAGGTAGCTTGCGGCGTTTTGGCGCGCGTAGGTCTTGGCCTCGTCAATACCGTGGCGCCAGATGCGCAGGTAGCCCTCATGCTCGCGGGTAAACACGCTGCGGACCATAGCGGTCTTGCGCACGCGGTCGTCGAGCTCGCGCGAAATCCACGGGCCCGGGTAGGGCATGAGTGATGCCGCCGTAACGGGAATGAGCTCCTTTTGATGCGCGGCGAATGTCAACTTGGCCCGTTCGTAGTACCAACGGTATACATCCTGCATAAAGCGCGGTGAGCGCTTTTCGGACTCCGGAGGCAGATGGCGCACGGTCCACTCGTTATCGAACCACACGTCGTAGCCAAACATGCGCATGTTAAAGAGGTAATCCAAGTCCTCGCCGCGGGTGATAAACGGGTCAAAGGCCACACGCGTAAAGGCGCGGGCGTGCAGGGCCATCAGGCCGCCGCACACGTAGTTGGAGCGCGAGATGCGGGTGCCCGAGAGCGCCTTTTTCATCCAACGGTTGAACTCGATGCGCTTGGTCCACCAACGATGGCAGATGCCCGCCTTGTCCGTGGGAGCCAGCGGCGAGCCGTCGCGATCGTAGAAATAGCCGCTCTTGACCAAGATCGGCAAGCCCTGACGCGTCTGCTGCCCCAACGCATAGGTCGCGCGCTTCATAAAGTCGGCGTCGATGACAGTCTCATCGTCATCCAAAAAGATAACCGCGTCATGCCCCAGCACAGCGGCACAGGCTAGCCCCATGTTGCGGATGGCACCGTAGCCTCGCAGGCTCACGCACTCGCCCGAACCCTTGGGCGCGATCTGAGCAACCCGGTCTGCAATGCGCGAGGCCTGGGTGTTGGTGACAACGGTGACCTTGAGCGTGGGATGCGCGTCGACAATCTCGCGCACGCGCAGCGACACATCGGCTGTGGCAGAAACGGGACAGACCACCAAAAGGATGATGCGCGGGATGTCACGTACCTGCTCAAGCGAGGCCAGGCAGCGGTCGAGTTCGGGATTGTCGGCGTTGAGTCGCGTCGAATGGTCATAGGTGCCAGGGGCGTTTGCGCAAGCGTCATCGCCCGCCCAATACGTTGGAATCACGACTGTGGCGTTCATGCCTTACCCTCCCTGCAACACAAAAACGGGACGCCGCCAAACACAGGCGACGCCCCGCGACCTAGCTGATTCCATCATACCCACTTGGGCAAATCATTGCTCGCAAGTCGCAATGTTTATTGCGGATAACCCCAAAAGAGTACCGTGGACAGGCACAATAGCCGCTCGCTCCTATGCGGCATGCTCTGCCGCCCGAGTCATGCGGGACAGGCGGACCAGCAGCATAAAGCCAACGATCAGCAGCACGCCAATGGAAAGGACGCCCAGCGACGGGTTGCCGGTCAGCGAGGTGACGACCGACACTAGGAAAGTGCCCATGACGCTTGCATAGCGACCGAAGATGTCAAAGAAGCCGTAGTACTCGTTGGACTTTTCCTTGGGGATAATGCGACCAAAGTAGCTACGGCTAAGCGCCTGCACGCCGCCCTGGAACAGGCCGACCATAATGGCAAGCACCCAGAATTCAAAGGCGGTCTTTAGGAAGAACGCGGCGAACAGCACAATGCCCATGTAGGCGGCGACTGCCACCAGGATCATGTTGAGCGTGCCCACGCGTCCGGCGAGCTTGCCGTAGATGATGGCGGACGGAAAGGCCACGAACTGCGTGACGAGCAGCGCCAGGACCAACTGGGTCGAATCGATGCCCAAAGCCGAGCCGTAGCTGGTAGCCATGGAAATGACCGTGTGCACACCGTCGATATAGAAGAAGAACGCAATCATGTAGACCAGCACGGTCTTGTTGTGGGCGATCTCGCGCATGGTGCGTCCGACCTCGGAGAACACACCGCCCACGATGTGGCCGATGGTGTCCTCGGGACCGCGCTCGCGACCGTACTTTT
>USPT01000198.1 GCA_900556705.1 uncultured Collinsella sp. | reverse complement strand
ACAGTGCTGCAGCAGCTCGCCGTTCTCGTTATCGGGATGGCGCACGGTCCAGTCGGCGAACATGCCGCGATGACGGCCAAGATCGGCTGCCTCGACCATGAGCGCAGTGATGGCGCCGTGGATGTCGGTTTCGCAGACGATAGGGATACCCATCTCGTTGAGGATGGCGTTGGCGGCGCAGGGCATAATGCCCAGCTCGTCCTGCAGAGCGTTCCAGCACTGGATGGCTCCGGCGTTGCAGCCGTATTTCTCGACCAGGCGCTTCATGGCGATGGCAAGACCGGCGACCGCGGGGACCTTGTCCTCGGGGATGCAGATCTCAAAGCTGTCGGCGATGTGGGCGAGCATGGCGGTCATGGCCTGCTCGTCGGCCTGGGCGTCGCGCACGGCTTGGACAAGCTCGGTCATGGGGATGGGCGAAAGCTGGATGTTGAACTTCTCGAGCAGCTCGCCCTCGTTGCACATGGTCGACCAGAAGTCGAACGGACGGGTGGCCATCTGCAGGATGCGGGTATGTTCGAAGGTCTTGACCACGTTGCACACGGCCAAGAAGTCCCAAACGCCGCGCTCGAACTCGGGGTCGGTCAGGCGGCAGTTGGTCATGTAGGTGAAGGGAACCTGGAAGCGACGCAGGACCTTGCCGGTGGCGAACAGGCCGCACTGGCTATCGCGCAGGCGCGTGCCGTCGGGCTCGGGGCGCTCGTCGCGCGGGCCCCACAGCAGCACGGGTAGGCCGAGCTCGCGGGCAAGGCGAGCGCAAACGTACTCGGTGCCAAAGTTGGCGTGGCACAGCATGATTCCGTCGACGCCCTCGGCGCGGAACTTCTTGACGATAGGCTCGATATGGCTGTCGTCGAACAGCAGGCCCTCGTCATTGATGTCGTCGATATCCACGATGTCGACGCCGATCTCGCGCAGACGATCAGCCGTCAGGCCGCGATACTTGATCGCGTCCGGCGCGCTAAAGATGCTGCGGCGCGTGGGCACAAAGCCGAGCTTGATCTTGTCCATGTACGTCCTCCCCTAATCACATGTTCAGTAAACAGACGTGTGTTTCGTTTTGTTCTGTTTACTAAATGTTTTACTCTTTTGTTTAATAGTCTAGCGCGAAATACCCGTAAACGGTAGAGAAATCAGCTTAAACGGCATGTAAACAAACTGAACATACAAGGGAAACAAAAAGAGGGCCCCGAAGGACCCCCTCTTGGTAGCGTTATGTATGGTTGCCTTTGGCGGACTTTTCCGCTCTGAGGTCTGGCGCCGTTCCGCCTAGATCTCGCGCACGCTTTGGCGCTCGACAAAATAGGTCGATACGGCTGTCTTGCAGGTATAGCTCTTGGGATTGCGGATGTTACCCACCAGGCGGCGCACCGCGATCTCGCCCACCTCGTGCTTGGGAACGTGCACCGTGGTGAGCGGCGGATTGGAGAAGGCGCCCAAAGACAGGTCGTCAAAGCCGATGATCGAGACATCCTCGGGCACACGTATGCCGTGCTCGTTCAGCGCGCGCATGGCACCTACGGCGAGTACGTCGTTCTCGGCAAAAAATGCAGTCGGTAAGTCGTCGCGCGAGACGCTGTCGAGCCACACGCCCATGTCGCGATAAGCGCCCTCGAGCGTGGTGCCCAGCGTGACGCGCCATGTCGGGTTGGCTTCAAGACCCGCATCCTCAAGCGCTTGGCGATAGCCGCGCTCGCGATCCTTAAAGTTGCGGATGCGAAGGTCACCTGCCAGATAGCCGATTTGCTTGTGACCCTTCTCGATAAGGTAGTCCACGGCACGCAGCACCGAATCGGTGTTGGCAATGACTACGGCATCGAAGTACTGACGATCGCTCCAGCCATCGAGCACGATCAGATGGGCGGCAGCGTTGGCGAACAAGGCATAGTCTTCCTCACCCAGCTCGGTACCCATCAGCACGATAGCGGCGGACGGATCGGAGATCAGGCCCTCGACCTGCGGACGCACAGCGTCCAGGTCGCTAAAGTCGAGCGAGACAAAGCTCGTGCTCATACCGTGACGACGTGCCTGGCGCTCTACGCCCTCGATAACCGCAGGATGGAAGGTGCTCTCATCCAGAATGGCGCCCGTCTTGCGCGCGAGCACAAACTGAATGCTCTCGAGCTGCGTCGACTGCTGATAGCCCAGCGACTGCGCACACTCCAGGATGACCTTGGCGGTCTCCTCGCTTACGCTGCGCTTGCGGTTGAGCGCGTTGGACACGGTCGCAGGCGAAAAACCGGTGATGCGGCTGATCTCGCGAACACTTGCTTTGGCCATTGTTCCCCCTAGCAACGGCCGTGGCGGAGCATCGGGACTCGATGGCTCGGCAGCTAAACGACCGCAAATTCAATCTAAACATAGTAGTAAACGTTTATGAGCTAGTTTAGCCTGTTGTCAAGCAAAATGGCGCGACTATTCCCCCAACGGGCACATTTAGTCGGTAGCTAATTTAGGACGGGCGTGAAAATCATTTAGCCAAGGACACGGGCCATACGTGTCTTGAACTCGGACAGGAAGCGCGGAGCATCCACGGTCAGTGCCACAAGCGTGC
>USPT01000197.1 GCA_900556705.1 uncultured Collinsella sp. | reverse complement strand
CCTGTGGCTACGACACCGACGTCAACGTCGCCTGCCTGGGCGAGGTCACCTTTGGTTGCGCCCAGGGCCTCACTGACGTTGTGTATCTGACCATCGGCACCGGCGTGGGCGCCGGCGTGCTCTCGGGCGGTAAGCTCGTGCACGGCATGATGCATCCCGAGGCCGGCCACATCCTGGTCACGCGCGACCCGCGCGACACCATCGGTGAGCATAGCGCCTGCCCCTTCCACGACAACTGCCTCGAGGGTCTCATCGCCGGCCCCGGCGTTAAAAAGCGCTGGGATGGCAAGAGCGCCGGAGACATGGCCGATGACCCGGAGGCCATGGACCTGCTCGCAGGCTATCTGGCACAGGCGCTCATGACCTACACGCTGTGCTACGCGCCGCAAAAGATCATCATCGGTGGCGGCGTGGCCGACCACACCCCCATCGTGCCGCTCGCGCGCAAGAAGTGCGCCGAGATGCTCAACGGTTATATCGTCACGCCCGAGGTCAACGACATCGATACCTATATTGTCAACAACAGCCTTGAGGGCAAGCAGGGCATCATGGGCTGCCTGGCCCTGGGCGCGCAGGCGCTTCAGTAACAGACGCACCCACAGGGCGTGGCGCGCCCGGCAAATCCAACCTACGGAACGACGCCACCACGCCCTATATAAGCCCTCTAATAAAAAAGGCCGCCTAGCACCAAGCATACGTCCTAGGCGGCCTTTTTTGCACATATGAGCGATCGTAGTAGATATCGGAGCACAACGCCCGTTGCCGCTCCACAGCAGTCGATCATCACATCGGTGATCATGCCGGCGCGTCCCGGCACAAAGAGCTGAATCGTCTCGTCAATCGAGGGAATCAGCAGCAGGAGCACCGCCGTGGGCAGCAGCACGTCAAAGGTGCGCCGGCCCTCAAAATCAAAGGCGTGCGTTGCCATGATGCCGAGCACCATATACTCGGTAAAATGCGCGCACTTGCGAACAACAAAGTTGGTCACCCATTCATATGGAAGTCCCACGCCGTGCAGGAAACCGCGGATAGCTTCCATGACCGTTAGGCTCAGCGAGCCCGACCCCGAGCCGGGAACCAGCGAATTGCCCCAGATCAAGAGCGCCATCAGGCAGGTCACGACCGCCCATTTTCGATTGATCTTAACCATGCAGAAGTTATGCCTCCGCGCGGAGCGGCGCGAAGCTGGCGGTACCGCCCTCGATAACGCTCAGGTAGGCACGGCCCGTACGCTTGGCGGTAGAGGACTGCAGGCGCTCGATCTCCTCCTCGAGGATCTGATTGACGCGCTCGTGACGACGGTTTTCCATAATGCCGGCGGCAATAGCCTCGGCCCGCTCGATGCTCTCGCGCGAGATACGGGCAGTATCCTCGGGGAACACAGCGCTGTGACGGCCGACATAGGCGGGGGCAGCAGGCTGAGGGGCAGCGACGGGAGCGGGGGCTGCAACAGGAGCAGGCTCGTCAATCTCATCCAGAATCGCGGTGGCGGCGGCCCACATGTCCTCGTGGCCCGAGTAATCGGCCATGGGGACATCAACCTCGAGTGAGGCATCCGGAAGGTCGCCGGTGTCGATGCGATCTTGGGCATCAATCGATGCGGTGATGGCTGCAGGCTCATCGAGGTCATCGAAATCGATATCCGCGGCACCGGAGATGATAGGCATGCTGGCGAGGTTTACATTGTACGGCGCAGCCTCAGCCGCCTGCTGCTGGGCAGGAGCGCCCCACAGCGAGCTTTCGGCGGCACGGCGGGCGGCAACGGCCTCCTCGTCCGCGGCCATGGCTTCATCAACGTACGAATTGTCGGCAGAAGCGTTCGCGTCCGCCGAGGTAGCGCTGTAGGCGTTATTGGATGCCGCGTTGGCAACGAGTGCCACGAAAGCCGCAGTGCTGCCCGCAGGGGCGGCCTGGGAGCCCGATACGGCACGCGCCGCGGCGGCGATGTCGTCACGATTGAAGGAGCCGGTCTGCCCGCCGTTGGTGAGCTCGTCGATGGCGACTTGATAGACGTCGCGCGAGTGTGCAGGGTCGCAGCTCACTGGCGAATCGTCGTCGAGCATACTGTCGATCATGGACCAAGCCTCGTCCTCGTCCATAGCATCTGCGGCTCGAGCGATGGTAGGGACACCATCATCGGCATGACGGCGCTGGAACGCACCGGTCAGGCCGGAAAGGAATGCCGAGGTAGACTGCTCCGCCTGAGCCTGAGAAGCAGAAGCCGCAGCGTAAGGAGTCGCATCCTGCTGCTGAGCTGGAATCGAGGCGGTCTTGAACTCGCTTTGATGCTGATTGAGATTGGCGGCACCGCCCATGGCATCGGGCTGGAACAGACACTCTTCACGCTGCGCACGATACTCGGAGATACCCAGCGAGGCGGCATAGATACCCACGCCCGCCACCGCGCCCACGGCGAAGGGAACCGCACCCGCCACGACCGTCTCGTTCACAGACGAAAACGGCAGCGTCGCGGCATACATAACCACGGGAGCGGCAAGGCCGATCCCGCACGAAAGTCCGGCAAGGACTGCTCGTTGTGTTGCATCAGAAGAAGCCATGAGCTCTC
>USPT01000196.1 GCA_900556705.1 uncultured Collinsella sp. | reverse complement strand
GCCGCGACCGCCATTGCCGTCGTGTACAACGACGACGGCTCGCTCGAGGGCTATTCGTACCCCAACCGACCGGCGCACATCTTCATCAACCCCAAGATCATCGCCGAGGCTCCGGCGGAGTACTTCTGGGCCGGCGTGGGCGATGCCCTGTCCAAGCAGCCCGAGGTCGAGTACGCAACGAGCGCCGGTAAATTGGAGCACACCGCCGGTCTTGGCCTGGCGCTTGCCCACACCTGCTCCGAGCCGCTGTTTACCTATGGCGTCCAGGGTCTTGAGGACGTGCGCCAGGACCTGTCGAGCGAGGCCGTCAAGCAAATCGCACTCGATATCGTGGTCAATACGGGCTATGTCTCGAACCTGACGAACCAGAACGATTACTACTACAACTCGAGCGTGGCGCACGCATTCTACAACGCCACATGCAGCATTCCGCGCGAGGGCACCTACCTGCACGGCGAAGTCGTGAGCCTGGGCGTGCTGGTCCTGTTCGCCTATACGGGCGATACCGAGAACCTTGAGCGCTACGCGGCCTTTAACAAGCAGATGGGCCTGCCCGTGACGCTTGAGCAGGTCGGGCTTTCCGAGTCCGATATCCCGGCCCTGTGCGAGTACGCGCACGCCACCAACGAGTGGAAGCAGGGCAACCCCGAGCCCTTCACCGACGAAAAGTTCGCCGCCGCCATCAAGGCCGCAAACGCCTACGGCCACACCCTCTAGTTCTAACCCAAAACCACCACAAGGGAGCAGCACCTTTGTGGTGGTTTTTTATTGCTCCAGCATGCTGGGGTCGAACTCGCTAGCCGGGATCACGCGATAACCGTGGCGGAGCAGTAAATCAACGAAGACGCCGTTGCCCGCCGTAAGGGTGCCGCTGAATGTTCCGTCGTAGATGCGACCCGCGCCGCACGAGGGACTACGGTCCTGCAGGATGCACGCGGCGATCTCTTCCGGCCCGCCCGCCTGCTCGCACATATCGAGCGCTCGTTGGGCACCCAGGCGAAATTCGCGATCGACCGATATGCCCTCGCAGGTACGAACCTCTCCGTTCACAATCTCGGACGGCTTGCGCGGCGTGGGCAGGCCCCCAAAGACCTCAGGGCACACCAAGAGGACCTCGGTCCCTGTACGCTCGCAGGCCTCGACCAACTCGCGATGGTAGTTGTCGAGCCCGTTATACTTGCAGCTCTCGCCCATCAAGCAGGCGCTCTCCACGATCTTCATTTCCATCCCTCTCAAGCAAAACGCCCCATTTGAGAAAGCTGCTCAAATGGGGCGTCGGCGTTTACTGGATCGGCCGCGGCTTTACTGCTGCTTGGGCATCAGCGGATTCTCACGCGTGAGGAGGTTCATGAACTCCTCGCCCGTGATGGTCTCCTTCTTGTACAGATAACGAGCCAGCTCATGGAGCTTGAACTTGTTCTCCTTGAGGATCTGCAGAGCGCGATCGTGCGCGTCCTCGATCAGCTTAGCGACAATCGCGTCCACACGCTCGGCCGTACCGGGGGCGCAGGTGAGCGACGTGTCCTGGTTGAGATACGCGTTCTGCACGGTACCGAGCGCCATCATGCCAAACTCGTCGGACATACCAAAGCGAGTCACCATATTGCGGGCGAGCTTGGTGGCCTGCTCGATATCGTTGGCGGCGCCAGTCGTCATCTCACCAAAGATGAGCTCCTCGGCCGCACGGCCACCGCAGTAGACGGCGAGCTTGTCCAGGACCTCCTGGCGTGTGGTCAGGAAGCGCTCATCCTCCTCGACCTGCATGGTGTAGCCCAGAGCACCGCTCGTGCGTGGCACGATGGTGATCTTCGTGACCGGCGCAGAGCCCTTCTGGCGAGCGGCAACGATGGCATGACCGATCTCGTGGTAGGAAACGACCTGCTTTTCGTGGTCGGAAAGTACCGTGGACTTACGCTGCTGGCCGGCAATGACGACCTCCACCGACTCCTCGAAGTCATCCTGGGTTGCACGCTTGCGACCCTCGCGAACGGCGCGCAGGGCGCCCTCGTTGATGATATTGGCCAGGTCGGCGCCCGAGGCACCGGGCGTGGCGCGGGCAATCGCGGTCAGATCGATCGGCGGCTGGGTCTTCACGCTCTTGGCGTGGAGCTCGAGGATGTTCTTACGGCCGGTCAGATCGGGCAACTCGACGGGGATGCGGCGGTCAAAGCGACCGGGGCGCAGCAGGGCCAGATCGAGGCTGTCGGGACGGTTGGTGGCAGCGAGGACAACGATACCCTTGTGGTTATCGAAGCCATCCATCTCGGTCAGCAACTGATTGAGCGTCTGCTCGCGCTCGTCGTTGCCGCTAAAGCCGCCGCCGTCACGCTTTTTGCCGATCGTATCGATCTCGTCGATAAACACAATGCACGGGGCCTTTTCCTTGGCCTGCTTAAACAGGTCGCGCACCTTGGCGGCGCCACGGCCGACGAACATCTCGACGAACTCAGAACCCGAAATGCTAAAGAACGGAACACCAGCCTCGCCGGCAACAGCCTTGGCTAGCAGGGTCTTACCGGTACCCGGAGGGCCAACAAGGAGAGCACCGCGCGGCAGCTTGGCGCCAATCTCCTCGTAGCGCTGGGGCTTCTCCAGAAAGTCGACGACCTCCTTGAGGGACTCCTTGGCCTCTTCCTGGCCGGCGAC
>USPT01000195.1 GCA_900556705.1 uncultured Collinsella sp. | reverse complement strand
GCATAATGAAGCGAGCATGCAAGCCTCGTGGAATAGATGAGCCGGATCCGCGTGCAATGAGGCACCGGACCCGGCTCTTTTATAATGATGCGAATCGTTTTGCATTCTGTGGATCGAGATTTGAAGGGAGCGCCGCATGCGCGTGCTCAAACGAGCCCTGGCGATCGTGTATCTTGTCGCCGCCGTTGTGGCGCTGGGTACGTTGGTCTGCCAGTTTTGGGGGCCATATACCTATCGCTTTATGCTGCTGATGCGCGATTCGCTGCCTCGCATCGTTGTTACGGCGTGCGGCGGTGTCGTGGCGCTCGGCGTGCTCGTGTGTTTCTTTCGCCTGATGTTTGCTCGTCGCGAGCCGTCCTGCGTGCATCCGGCGGGGGAGCGTAATATCGAGGTCACGCTCGCCGCCCTCTCCTCGTGTGCTCGCACCGCGGCAGAGCGCGACGACCGCGTGATGGTCGAGCATGTCGAGGCGCGCGTGCAGGGCTCCGACGAATCGCGCGTCCGTTTTAAGGTCGACGCCATCGCGCTCGACGACCGGGATGTGGCCTCCCTTGCAGCCGCGATGCAGCAACGTATCGAGGAGGCCTGCGACACCATGCTCGGCACGCCGGGCACGACCGCACGCGTCCGTTTTTTGCCGTCCAAGACTACCGTCCAGACCGTGGAGGTTTCCGGTGAGTGATACCAATCAAGATAAGACCGCTCGTACGCCGCGCCTGACGATTGACCAGAGCGCCACGCCGGCGAACGAACCTGTTGATTCCAAAGCAGAGGCAACCGAGTTACAAGACGCGGCAGCCGCGGATTTTGACGAGGCTATGGGTCTCATCAAGGGTACGGGCGCTGCCATCTGGAGCTATGCTGTGCGTCATCCCAACACCACGCTCGGTGCCGTCGCTGGCTTTATCCTTGCCGTGTTGGTGCTCACGCTCGGCCTGTGGGACACGCTCGTCATTGCATTCTTCGTGCTGATCGGCGCCGTGATCGGCCAAATTCGCGACGGCGAGAACGGGATCGTCAACTTCTTCGGCCGTCTGTTTAGCGGCCGCTAATATGTATTCGACTGTCGCATCCGCGGCAGGCATAAGGAGGAACCATGGCTTTTAATACGAAGGTCGATGTGGCCGATACCGAGCTCGAGGCAGACGAGACCGTCACCGCCGAGGCCGAGGACGTAACGCTCGAGGATGAGGCGCTCGTCGAGGCCGAGTCCGCCGATGACGCGGACGAGGATGATGAGGAAACAGACGAGTCCGAGGACTCGCTGACCTATTCCAATGGCGTGATCGAGAAGATCGTTGCCATGGCCACCCGCGAGGTTCCGCACGTTTTGGGCATGAAGGGTAACCTCATGCACTTTGTGCAGGAGCAGTTTGGTGCCGAGAATCTGACCAAGGGCGTGACGGTCGAGGTCACCGATGACAATCGCGTGGTCGTCAACATCTCCGTCATTATCGAGTACGGAGCCTATGCGCCCGCGATCTTCGACGATGTCAAGGCACGTGTCACTGAGCGCCTTGCCGCGATGACCGGCCTTGAGGTGGCGGGTGTCAACCTGCGCATCGAGGACGTCATCACCCCCGAGGAGTACGAGCACCGCACCAGCCAGCACGAATAACCTTCCAAAAAGGGACAGGTTTGTTTTGGCAGGTTTTATCTGCGAAAACGTTAAACGGCCGACCGCGCAAGCAAAAGCGTGGCCGGCCGTTTTTGTACGCTCCCGATATAGTCATACCGCTCGTCTAACTAAGGGTTGCAATCCCCGCGTTCCGCGTTACCCTAATGAGCGCATTGTTTCCAAATTGTTAACGAGGAGTTGCCGTAATGGCCGACGAGCACGAGACAGAAAGCAAAGCATGGGCAATTGAGGCCGCTGCGGCAGAGGCAGCGTCGCGTGCTGCCGAGGAGGTGCATCGTCCTCCCGTAGTGCCGATGGAGCGCGTGGTCGATCGCACCGATATCGAGCGCGGCGAGCGTGCCGGCCAAAAGCGCAGCCAGGAGCCAGGCTTCCCGCGCTTTTTTGCCGAGCTCAATCTGGGTCTGATTCTTACGGCCTTTGCCATCGTTGCGTTTAAAACCCCTAATCACTTTGCTTTTGGCGGCACCTCGGGCATGTCGGTCATTCTGTCCACGCTGTTCCCGACCCTGCCCGTCGGCGTCTTTATGTGGATTATCAACGCGGTTCTCGTCGTTTTGGGCTTTATCTTTTTGGAGCGCAAGGCAATCCTGTGGAGCGTCTTCGCCTCGTTTGCGCTTTCGGCCTATGTTTCGCTGTTTGAGCTTTTTATTCCGACCGATGTCTCTCTGACGGGTGATATGTGGCTCGACCTGTGCTTTGCCGTCATCTTGCCGGCGCTCGGCAGCGCTATTGTCTTTGATATTGGCGCCTCGACGGGCGGCACGGACATTCTTGCCATGATCCTCAAGCGCCGCACGACGCTCGAGATTGGCCGCGCGCTGCTGTTGGTTGATATCGGCATCGTGGCCATCGCGGCCTTTTTGTATGGCCCGCGTGTCGGTCTGTATTGCGTGCTCGGCCTGTTTGCCAAGACGCTTGTGGTCGACAAAGCCATTGAGAGCATTCACCTGCGCAAAGTCTGCACGGTCATTTGCTCCGAGCCCCTTAAGGTCGAGGAGTTTATCGTCAAGCATCTCAACCGTACGGCGA
>USPT01000194.1 GCA_900556705.1 uncultured Collinsella sp. | reverse complement strand
ACAAGGCCTCTAAGATCGACACCGACAACGACGACATTCACCCGGTCAACACGATCGACAACGGTGCAGGCACAATCGCGCAGGCCGAGAAATACGCCGTCTACCAGCTGCAATACGACCGCGGCGATGGAAATGGCGAGGAGACGATTTCCGTCTACGGCATTTCATCCGATTCGCGCTATTGGAAAGACCTCAACGTCGGCGATGGGCGCGTCGTCTTTGGCGGCGGTCTGCTCGATAAGTTTGGCTGGAGCGAGGGCCAGAAGGTCACGCTCAGCGACAAGTACGAGGGCGAGCATTATTCCCTTGAGTATGTGGGCAAGGACTGTGCCTGGGGCTCCAAGTCGGACATGAATATCTATATGAGTATCGACGACTTTAACGAGCTGTTCGGCAACGACGCCGCCTACTTTAACGGCTATGTGAGCGACGAGAAGCTCGACCTCGATGCTCGTTACTTTGCCGGCGACACCACGCCCGACGACATGCGCGCCGTGGGCGACCAGTTCATTGGCATGATGAGCAAAATGATCGGCATGATGGTCGGGCTCGCGGTGTTCATCTTCCTGCTGTTTATGTACCTGCTGACCAAGGCTGTGATCGACCACAGCGCCCGCTCGATCAGCTACATGAAAGTCTTTGGCTATCGCGATAGCGAGATTTCGCATCTGTATATCCGCTCGATCACGCTGTGCGTGGCGGCGTCGCTCGTTCTGAGCCTGCCCGTGATTATTGGCTCGCTCACGGCCATCTTCCGCTCGATGCTGCTCGCCTACAACGGCAATATCGAGATCTACGTGCCCGCTTGGTCCATGGCCGCATGCGTCGGCATTGGCTTTGCGACCTACCTGGTCGTGGCGCTGCTGCACACGCGCTCCATCAAGCGCGTGAGCCTCTCCGAGGCGCTGAAGGTCCAGGAATAGAGAACCGCCCGCACGCGGGGGCACGAACCGAAGGAAGGGTGCCCCCGCGTTATTTGCCCGCCAGGCCCGACGTGGGCCGTGGAACCGGAGCCGTCCTAGAACTGCTCCACGCCCGGTACCCCAGCAAGCACTTGACTGGACTCGACCTCACACCCGGGATGATCGACGTCGCTCGGGCAAAGCAGCTCGATAACGTCAGCTTTGTCGTCGGAGACGCGGAGGCACTGCCCTTCGAGCCCCGGAGCTTCGACGCCGTGCTCTGCTCCAACAGCTTCCACCACTACCCGCATCCGGAGAGGTTTTTCGCCGAGGTGGCACGCGTCCTTCGGCCCGGCGGGCGACTGGTCCTTCGCGACTACACCTCGAACGATGTCGCGGTCTGGCTCATGAACAACATCGAGCTACCGCTGGCACGCCTCTTGGGCCATGGCGACGTGCGCATCCTCAAGCTGTCCGAGCTACGCGCGCTCGTCGAGGAATCCGGGCTCACCCCGCTCAAGCTCGAGGCACAGAAGGGATTCCGCGTGCATCTGGTCGCGCGAAAGGGCTAGCGGTCCGCGCCAGGACGCTCCGTCACGCCAGGGCACGCCGTCAACGCCGCCACACCAGGGCACGCCATCAAACCAGATTGTGGCCACGCCAGAACGCGCCGCCAAACCAAGGCGCGCCGCCACAAACGTGACGGCGCGTCCCTCTTACCAGATGCCGATGATTCGCCGGTCTGCCGGTCGGGTTGGCAAGGACTGTCCCTATATGCCGGCCTTCGGGGACGTTCCTTTCCTGCCGGCACTTGGGGACTGTCCCCAACTGCCTGGTGGCGAAAGAGTGTCCCTTGCGACTACTCATTTAAGAACGTCCCCAATGACTAGGTGCCGTGCTTGACATTAACTCTGCTTTAACTGGTACCATCCTCTATGTCTGTAACGCCATATAGACCGAGGGGATAGATCTATGACCGCAACTGCACCCGCAGCACCCGCTAAGGTGTACTTCACCAACCTGCGCACGCATGCTCGCGAGAGCCAGCTCGACAAGCTCAAGCGCCTCATACGTCACGCCGGTATCGAGCAGATCGACTTTGAGAACAAGTTCGTCGCCATCAAGATTCACTTTGGCGAGCTGGGCAACCTGAGCTTTTTGCGCCCCAACTACGCCCGCGCCGTCGCGGATGTCGTGAAGGAACTGGGTGGCAAGCCCTTCCTCACCGACTGCAATACGCTCTATGTCGGTAGCCGCAAAAACGCGCTCGAGCACATCGATACCGCCTACCAGAACGGCTTTACCCCGTATGCCACGGGTTGCCAGATCATCATCGCCGACGGCCTCAAGGGCACCGACGAGGCGCTCGTCCCGGTCGAGGGCGGCGAGTACGTGCACGAGGCCAAGATCGGTCAGGCGCTCATGGATGCCGATATCGTGATCAGCCTCACGCACTTTAAGGGCCATGAGCAGGCCGGCTTTGGCGGCGCCATGAAGAACCTGGGCATGGGAGGCGGCAGCCGTGCCGGCAAGATGGAGCAGCATGCCGCTGGCAAGCCGAACGTCGCGACCGAGCACTGCGTTGGCTGCCGTGCCTGCGAAAAGATTTGCGCGCACAATGCTGTCTCGTTTGACGACACCCGCGAGCGCGAGCTTGCCAACGGCAACACCCGCACGGTGCACGTGGCCGCCATCGACCACGATCGCTGCGTGGGTTGCGGCCGCTGTATCGGCGTGTGCAACCAGGACGCCATCAAGCCCGGCTATGAAGCCGCGGCCGACG
>USPT01000193.1 GCA_900556705.1 uncultured Collinsella sp. | reverse complement strand
CGAAGGGGGCAGTGATGGAGAGGATACTCGGCGTTAATCTCTCTGGCTGGTTTATTCCCGAGCCTTGGGTGACCCCGTCGCTGTACGCGGCGACCGGCGCATCCAACGCAGCCGAGCTGCAGGAGGCCATGGGTACCGCCGCTTACAACGAGCGCATGCGTCGTCATTACGAGACGTTTGTGAGCGAGGACGATTTTCGCCGCATGGCGCAGATCGGTCTCAATGCCGTGCGTCTGCCGGTGCCCTGGTATGCCTTTGGCTCACAGGAGTCCGATGCCTCCTACATATCGGTTGTCGATTACATCGACCGCGCGATTGAGTGGGCTGCCAAGTACGATATCCGCGTGCTGCTCGATCTGGCAACCGTGCCCGGTGGCCAGGGCGATTCCAACGATTCGCCCACCACGCCGGAGGCTGTCGCCGAGTGGCATTCGTCCACCAACGGCCGTCATGTCGCACTCGACGTGCTCGAGCGCTTGGCCGATCGCTATGGCGAGGCCGAGAGCCTGCTGGGCATTGAGCTGCTGGACACGCCGCAGATGAGCGTTCGCAAGAGCCTCTTCACCATGACGGATGGCATTCCTGCTCACTACCTGCGCAATTTCTATCGCGATGCCTACGAGCTCGTCCGTTCGTATATGCCCGAGGATAAGATCGTCGTCTTCTCGTCGTCGGGGCATCCCAGCGAGTGGAAGCATTTTATGCGCGGCGCCAAGTACAAGAACGTCTACATGGACCTTCACCTGTACCATTACCGCGACGAGTATGCGCTCGACATCACGAGCCCTCGCGGGCTGACGACGGCGATTTCGCGTAACAAGCGCGAGCTTAAAGAAGCGATTTCGACTGGGTTCCCCGTGCTGGTGGGCGAATGGTCGGGCGCGGCGATCTTTGCCAACTCGTCGGTTACGCCCGAGGGCCGCAATGCCTACGAGCGCGTGTTTATCGCCAACCAGCTGGCTTCGTTTGCGCCGGCTGCCGGTTGGTTCTTCCAAACGTGGAAGACCGAGAAGCGCATTGCAGCATGGGACGCCCGCGCGGCGCTCGGTACGCTCGAGCGCGGCATGATTGAATAGGTTGATATGACGCAAAACAGCGCCCATACGGGCAAACTCTATGTGGTCGGCACGCCCATCGGCAACCTGGGCGACCTGTCCCCGCGCGTTGGTGAGGCCTTTGCCGCTGCTGATGCCATCTGCTGCGAAGACACGCGTGTGACGTCAAAGCTACTGATGCACCTGGGCATTTCCAAGCCGCTTGTCCGTTGCGACGAGAATGTGATCGCCAGCCGCGCCGCCGGCCTGGTCGACCGTCTGCTGGCGGGGGAGACCCTCGCTTTTGCCTCGGACGCCGGCATGCCGAGCGTGTCCGATCCCGGCCAGGCGCTGGTCGAGGCGGCGCGTGAGGCCGATGTGCCCGTCGAAGTTATTCCCGGGCCCTCTGCTTGTGTCACGGCGCTTGTTTCGTCCGGCATTCCCTGCGAGCATTTTTTCTTCGAGGGCTTTTTGGGCCGAAAGCACGGCGACCGTGTGCGCCGTTTGCAGCGCCTTGCCGTGGTGCCCGGCGCACTCATCTTCTACGAGTCTCCACATCGCATCGTGGCGACGCTCGAGGCCGTGGCGGAGGTCTTTCCCCAGCGTGAGGTTGCCGTCTGCCGCGAACTCACCAAGCTGCACGAGGAGGTCTTGCGCGGGCCCGCTGACCAGCTTGCCGAGGAGCTGCGTGCTCGCGGCGAGGTAAAGGGCGAGATTGCGCTGGTCATCGCGCCACCGAGCGAGGATGAGGAGGCCGGTATCGTGCCGGTCGGCGCCACGGCAGCGGATCCCGACGAGGCCCTGCGCGAGGATATCCGCGCCGCGCTCGAGGAGGGGGAGCCCGCGTCTGCGGTGGCCAAGCGCCTGTCTCAGAAGTATTCGCGCCGCAAGCGCGATGTCTATGCCATGGTGCTCGATATGCAATAGATGGAGGATATCCAGCCCTTGCGCTAGAATCATCCTCTGTATGCAACGTTTTTCTGGAGGACAAACCCCATGGATCAAAGCAAGCCTTCGTTCTTTATCACGACGCCCATCTACTACGTCAACGCCGATCCGCACCTGGGCACGGCTTATTCCACCATCATCGCCGACGTTCAGGCTCGCTATCGCCGTTCCGCCGGCTATAACGTCAAGTTCCTGACCGGCATGGACGAGCACGGCGAGAAGGTCGCCGAGGCCGCAGCCAAGCATGGCATGACGCCGCAGGAGTGGACCGATAGCCAGGCCCCGCACTTCAAGGAGCTTTGGAGCAAGCTCGAGATTTCCAACGACGACTTCATCCGCACCACCGAGCCGCGCCAGCATCATGCCGTGCAGTACCTGTGGGAGCGCATGAAGGAGTCCGGTTACCTGTATAAGGGCAGCTACGACGGTTGGTATTGCGTGCCTGACGAGACCTACTTCACTGATACGCAGGTCCAGAAGGGCGACGAGGAGTACGGCAGCGTCGGCCAGCATCTATGCCCCGACTGCCACCGTCCGCTTGAGCGCGTCCAGGAGGAGTCCTACTTCTTTAAGCTTTCCGCCTTCCAGGACAAGCTTCTCAAGCTCTATGACGAGCACCCCGACTTTGTCGAGCCTGCGTTCCGCATGAACGAGGTTCGCAGCTTTGTCGAGGGCGGCCTCAACGACCTTTCCGTGAGTCGCACGAGCTTTGACTGGGGCAT
>USPT01000192.1 GCA_900556705.1 uncultured Collinsella sp. | reverse complement strand
CGATGACGTGCTTGCCACCGGCGATGCAGGCAAGGGCCTGCTCGTAGTGAAGTGCATTAGGGCTGCCGATATAGACGGCGTCGACGTCGGCGGCTGCCGCAAGCTCATCGAGTGACGTAAAGTTTCGCTCGCCACCGCGCTCGGCGGTAAAGGCGGTACCGCGATTGGCGTCGCGTGAAAGCGTGCCCACAAACGCGGCTTGGTCGTTGGCGTTGACGACTTGGATAAAGTCGTCGGTGATCATGGATGTGCCGATGGTCGCGATGCGCAGCATACGTCCCCCTTGCGTTGTTTGGTCTACAGGATGAGTGTAGCGCGTGGGGATATAAAGCTGCGCGAAAACGCT
The DNA here is from genome assembly GCA_900556705.1 of uncultured Collinsella sp. Classification (GTDB taxonomy): domain Bacteria; phylum Actinomycetota; class Coriobacteriia; order Coriobacteriales; family Coriobacteriaceae; genus Collinsella. Next base: position 2,390 of record USPT01000192.1, on the reverse strand, counting down.
ATTACAGGTCGCTCTCGTTAAAGCCGGTGTCGATATCGAGGTTGCTGCCGTCGGCCGCCGTGGTGGCGAGCTCATCGCAGCGCTCGTTGAGCTCGTGACCGGCGTGACCCTTAACCCAGATGAACTCAACCTTGTGCTTGCTTTTGGCGGTGAGTAGGCGCTCCCACAGGTCGCGGTTCTTGACGGGCTGCTTGTTGGCGGTCTTCCAGCCGCGTTTTTTCCAGCCGTCGATCCAGTGTTTATTGAAAGCGTTGACGACGTACTGCGAATCGGAATGGACCTCGACCTCGCAGGGGCGGTTAAGTGCCTCGAGCGCCACGATGACCGCCATGAGCTCCATGCGGTTGTTGGTGGTCTTGGCGTAACCGCGCGAAAGCTCGGAGGTGAAGGTCTTGCCGGCGGGGTTGGTGTATTTGAGCACGGCGCCGTATCCGCCGCGTCCCGGATTTGATCGGGCCGAGCCGTCGGTATAGATGATGACCTTCACGGGCTTCCTTTCGTTGGGTACGTTTCGTGTGAGTGACCATTGTAGCGCCATGCCCGCCGGGGGCTAGCAATCTACGATTTCTATCCCGTCTTCCGACAGTTAGTTGGCATGGATGATGCGGTTGAGCTCATCGAGGTATTGCTGCAAGAGGGGAGAGGGCTTGCGCTCGTCGTGCATGATATAGCCTACGTGCATCGTTGGGGCGTCTGCTAACGGGATCGATGCCATACCCCATTGCATTTCATTGGAGAGGACACCGGTCGACAGGGTGTAACCGTTCGACGTGATAAGTAAGTTAGTAAGTGTTCCGCGGTCCGAGATTCGTATGTTGCGGTCGCAAGGGATATAGCTAAAAGGTTCCTCGGCGTAATAGAAGGAGTTTGAGGTTCCCTGCTCAAAGCTGTAGCGCGTATAGGGTGTGAGGTCGGCAAGGGACAGCTGCGGGCGGCGGGCAAGCGGGTGGCGCTCGCTAACGAAGACGTGGACCGTCGCGTCGAATAGGGGATGGAAGCTCGCGCGCGCATCGGCGAAGGCCTTCTGCAGAACACGGGCGTTAAAGTCGTCCAGATACAGGATGCCGATATCGCTGCGAAATGCGCGGACGTCATCGATGATCTGCGATGTGGTGGTCTCGCGCATGATGAACTCGAACTTGCTGTCGCGGCAGCGCTCGACCACGTTGACAAAGGCCTCGACCGAAAAGGCGTAGTGCTGGGCGGAAATGGCGAGGCGGGCTTGCGGGGTGCCGCCGTCCTCGTAGCGGGCCTCGAGCATATCGGCCTGCTCTACGACCTGGCGCGCATAGCCCAAAAGCTCGGTGCCGTCGTTGGTGAGCGTGACGCCACGGCTGGAGCGCGTAAAGATCTCCAGGTGGAGTTCCTGCTCCAGGCTTTTGACGGCGTTTGAGATGTTGGACTGAGCGGTATAGAGGCGCTGAGCTGCGGCGTTGATTGAGCCGGACTCTGCCACGGCGATCAGGAAACGAAGCTGCTGGAGGGTCATCGGCGCCGTCCTTTCGAGCGTTATCTACAAAACCGATAACAGGTTAGCGCTTTTAAGTGATTGACCGAGCGAAACAATGCTCGTACTATTCAAAACACACAAAGGCGGTAGGTAATTAAACCGACCACGGAACCGGGATGCGAAAGGAGGCCCGCATATGAAATGCTTACCAAGACGAATGCCGGGCTCCTGTTTGCGCCCGTCGGCGTGATCAGGAGACAGCGACTTACTTCTCTCTAATTTATTAACTTTTGTTCGATCAAGGAGATTATCATGAGCCAGTTCATCAACAACCCCGAGCACACCTTTGGTTTCGATACCCTGCAGCTTCACGTTGGCCAGGAGAGCGCCGATCCCGCATCCGACTCCCGCGCCGTGCCTATCTACCAGACCACGAGCTATGTGTTCCGCAACTCCCAGCACGCCGCCGATCGCTTTGGTCTTGCCGACGCCGGTAACATCTACGGCCGTCTGACCAACTCCACCCAGGGCGTCTTCGAGGACCGTATCGCCGCACTCGAGGGTGGTGTGGCAGGTCTTGCCGTCGCCTCCGGTGCTGCTGCCATCACCTATACCCTGCAGGCTCTTGCCCGGGCCGGTGACCACGTGGTGGCTCAGAAGACCATCTACGGTGGCTCCTACAACCTGCTGGAGCATACGCTCTCCCAGTTTGGCGTCGAGACCACCTTCGTCGATGCCCACAACCTGGACGAGGTCGAGGGCGCCATCAAGGACAACACCACGGTCATCTACCTCGAGACGCTCGGCAACCCCAATTCTGACATCCCCAATATCGACGCCATCTCCGAGATCGCCAAGAAGCACGGTTTACCGGTTGTCGTCGACAACACCTTCGGCACCCCGTATCTGTTCCGTCCGCTGGAGCATGGTGCCAACATCG
>USPT01000191.1 GCA_900556705.1 uncultured Collinsella sp. | reverse complement strand
GCGCCACGGTGGTCAAGCTCACCAGGACGCTGGCCATTATTCCCATCACGTTGGTCCTCGCATGCTGGCAGATGCATCTGGCACGCAAGGCTGGCGGCGACGCCAAAAGCACGTTCTCCCTTAAACGCGCGTTTCCCATGTTTGTGCTGTTCTTTGTGCTGGCGAGCGTGATCACCACGGTGTTTCAGCTTCCCGTGTCCATCACGGCGCCCATCAAGGAGCTGTCGAAGTTCTTTATCGTGATGGCCATGGCGGCTATTGGTTTTAATACCGATATCGTCGAGCTGGTCAAAAAGGGCGGCAAGCCCATCGCGCTGGGCTTTTGCTGCTGGATTGGCATTGCGTGCATGAGTTTGGGAATGCAGCACGTGCTGGGAATCTGGTAGAGAAGTAGCTTGTTTGCGTGCTGCGTGCTTCGTGCTGGTGAGCGCATGCTTGCGGTGGAGCGATAGGAGCTCTTGCGGGTATGGCTTGTCCGCAGGTTTATAAGTCCCGAAGAGCTCTTATCGCCCCGCCAGGATGGCGATGCGGGGCAACACCTATACTCGCAGGACGGCGCTTTCTGCCCTATAGTGTTTGGTGAGCAATATCGTTCAATTTTGAAACACTCGGTCGTGCGACCGTCGACGGTTGCACGTCGCTGCGGACAGGGGCAAATAATGGATAGCGATGCCAAGCTGAACATCTTGACCGAGGCCCTGGCTGCTGCCGGGGCCTCGGCATTGGCAATCGATGCGCGTGGGGACGTCGCGATCTCGACCATGAATGACGCGGCGCTCGAGCGGGATGTGGCGGCTTTTGTCGCTGAGCGCCTCGACCGTATAGGAGACGGCGCGCGTCTGGTTATGGGGCGTGCGGGTACGCGCCTGAGCCTGACCGTTCGCCCCACCGACAAAGAGGGCGGGGGCCTTTGGGTCGTCGTGGTCCGCGAGGTGCGCGGCGCCGCGGCGCATGCGGGCATCGAGTGGCTCAACGCCGACGAGGTTGAGGCCCGCTACGAATCGAGCGCGTACGGCATCGTTGAGGGGGCGGCCTCGGTGGCTGCGCCGGTTGCCGAGAGCTACGCGCGCGGTGTGCCCCTTATGCTCGAGGGTGAGCTGGGAGCGGGTCAGATCGAGATCGCCAAGCGCCTCTATCTGGACGGTCCTTTTGCCGATCAGCCCTTTGTTTCCCTTGCGCTTGATGAACTCACCGAGCGCGGTTGGCGCCATGTGCTCAAAAGCGCCGAATCGCCGTTGTTCCAAACGGGGCTGACCCTTTGCATTGAGGGCTGGAATGCGGTTGGCCCCCAGCGCCTCCGCGAGCTGGTCTCCACGATGACCGACACTGCGTTGGCGACGCGCTGCCATGTGGTGCTGACAGCGAATGACATGCCGGGCGGCGGCGAAAGTGATCAAGCCGCGTTTGTGACCGAGCGCTTCGCCTGTGCGGTGAGCGTGGCGCCGGCAGTCGCCGAGCAGGGAGCCGCGTCGACGAAGGTTGCGCGCTATTTGGAATATCTCGCTGATGCATTTGAGACGGCAGCACCCACGCTGTCTGCCGCGGCGACGAAGACGCTCGATGCTTACCGCTGGCCGCGCAATTATCTGCAGCTTCGCGAGGTCTCGGAACGACTGTATATATTGGCGGGGACGGGCACGGTGGACCGCGCTGTGGCGGAGGAAGTGCTCGCCCAAGAGGACGTGATTAAGACCGCAACCTTTGGCGCCCCGACGCTCGAAAGTGACCTGTATATCCTGCGACCGCTGGCCGATACCGAGCGAGATATCGCGCATCTGGTTGTAGACCATCTCCACGGCAACCGAACCCGTGCGGCGGAGGTGCTGGGCATAAGCCGTACAACGCTGTGGCGCTTGCTGAAGGACGATGACCGTTGAGCGAGGCGCCCGTGACCGCGCGCGACGCGTGTGCTACAGTCCAAAGCGTTATTGTTTCGATTTGGTTACGGCGTGCGAGGGCATATGGCTGAGACTTCAAAACCGAGCCGCAGAAGGCGGAGCGCTGTGCCGGTTAACCGACGCACGACATCGGTGACGTGGGGCAAACACGCCTCGGGGTTTGATGGCTCGTTCAAGCGCACTAAATACGGCTATCCTTCGGCAAGCGCCCGCTTGGCAATGCAGGCAGAGTCCTCGCTGTTGGGCCGCAAACGCGTGGTGGGCTCAAAGCTCAAGCACGACGGAACGCTCGGCTACATCAGCCGCGGGGCGGCTCGCCGCAGCGGGCTCAATCCCGCCGGCTGGCATCGCTACGTGCCGATCGTGGCCGCCGTTGCAGTGATCGTCATCGCGCTCGCTGCGCTTGGCTACGCCGGCGGTGGCGCCAACTTGGACGCAATGTTTAAATCGCCCGAGCTCGCGCATGTAGGTACAGAAGTTGTCGAGGGCGCTCAGGCCCAGACGGGCGTCGCGCCCCAACGCGGTATCGTCGCGGCGGCCTCCACCATCGCCGATGCGCAAAAGGACGAGGACGAACAGGGCGACGACGCCGAAACGACTCAGACGAACGAAACGACGACAACGGCGACGTCAATATAAGTTGCGAGTGGGGTAGCTAAAATAGCCCCGTCCCAAATTAGCTACCCCTGCTGACGTTCCTGTACTATTTCACGTACACCACGTTGTTGCGGCGCGGCTTTGCCTCGGGTAGCGTGTCCTCGGCGTAGCCAAGAATGCAGTTACCGACGCCGCGCAGGCTGCCGTCGGCGGGCAGGCCCCAGCTGGCCAGCAGCTCCAGGCCCT
>USPT01000190.1 GCA_900556705.1 uncultured Collinsella sp. | reverse complement strand
GCACGGCTCGCCTGGTCTTTGCCATCGGGTTCTTCGTGGTCGCGTTTGCGCTCACGCTGCGCCCGGGTGTCATCACGCGCGTACTTGGTCGCATTACGGGCCCCGCGCTCATTGCGCTCATCGTGCTAGTCGTAGGTGCTGCCGTGATCTCGCCGCTGGGTCCCGCTTCCGCGCCGCAGGCTCCCTACAATGCCGGTGCCGCCGTGCAGGGTTTTTTGACTGGCTACCAGACCATGGACCTGCTTGCGTCGCTCGCCTTTGGCATCATCATCGCTGAGACCATCCATGAGCTCGGCGTTACCGATGACAAGCGCGTGGCCTTCGAGATCTCGCGTTCGGGTGTGATCGCCGGCGTGCTCATGGCCATCATCTACTGCGGCCTGGCGCTTGCCGGTATGCAGCTCGGCACGGTTATGCCCGACGCCACCAACGGCGCCGCGATCCTTGCGCGTTCGGCCTCTATGCACTTTGGCCTAGCCGGCACGGTCGTGGTCTTTGCGATTTTCTTCCTCGCCTGCATGAATGTGTGTATTGGCCTTATCAGCTGCTGCTCGCGTTACTTCTGCGAGACGTATGTGGTCGAAGGGGGAGCGGAGGCTTCCGAGGAGGCCATGCGCCGTCCCTTCGCGATTCTCGCCTTTGTGTTCGCGGCGTTTTCGTGCGTGCTCTCCAACGCGGGCCTCGACGTGATCCTTATGTTCTCGGTGCCCATGCTCAACGCTTTGTACCCCGTCGCCATCGTGCTGGTGCTTATGGGCCTGGTGCACGGTTTTTGCGACGCTCATCCGCAGGTGTGGGTCTGGGTCGGCGGCGTTGTCGCGGTGCAGAGCGTAATCACTTCGGTCCGCGACGCGTTTTTTGCGGGCGCGTGGCTGCCGTTCGATGCGTTGCCGCTGGCAGATATCGGTGCCGCGTGGGCGCCGGTCGCCGTGGTGGCGTTTGTGATCGGCCTGCTCCACAGCAAGTTTGTCGCACATTCGAGGAGCTAGGGTATCGTCGCTTGCACAGGCGGGGAGTCTCCCCTATAATTTCCTTCGCTTTGGGACACGCAAGGTTTATGCCTTAGCTGCTCAACACCTTCGGGACGTGGCGCAGTTTGGTAGCGCGCCTGCTTTGGGAGCAGGATGTCGCAGGTTCAAATCCTGTCGTCCCGACCATATCTTGCGGGCGTAGTTCAATGGTAGAACCCCAGCCTTCCAAGCTGATGACGCGGGTTCGATTCCCGTCGCCCGCTCCATAGGATAGTTTTAACGGCTCTGTTTCCTTCTGGGAATCAGAGCCGTTTTCATATACATGCCGGGGACCTCCATCCCCTCCTAAGTTGCGGTGAAATAGTTCCTGGATTAGCCGCAAAAGCTGTTATCCAGGAACTATTTCACCGCAACTTATTGAGGCTGAGCGGTCTGGGTCGATGATGGGTTCTGTTGTCGAGAAGATGAGGACAGCCGGTCAGGAGTCTGCGTAGGGTTTTGTGGTTGGTATACCGTAGCCGCGCATCATGGAGCCGAACGCTTTGACATCGTAGGTGTCTGAGAGCTTGAAATGAATGACGTTGTGGCCCATGGCACGCAGGTTCGCGTCGCGCATGAGGGCATCTCGATAGGTTTTTGCCGCAGTATGTTCCGGATCATTTTGGGCATCGTCCTCAAACTTGCCTAGTCCATGCAGCTCAGCCAGCATCCAAGAGCCGTTTGGCATCTGCCAGCCGTAATCTGCCAAATAATAGCCGGCGTTTCCCGGTCGAGTGATTTCAACCTGAAGTTCGGGAGTGGCAACTCCCGCCAGAATCATTGCCGCCCGTGCTTCGGATTCTCCACCGTTATCCGATCTGCCATCCATGTGTTCAAAAACGTTAAATGCGCGCGCAATGCCGTGCAGTCCGCGGCAGTTCGCTTGTGCATATGCACGCAATTCTTCACGCTCGACACCGTACTCACGAGCCAGCCCGTCGACATAGCCTAGTGCATATCGAAAAGCGCTCGTTCGGGCGATGTCGACCACCGTGCGATATGGATCCGTTAACGTAAACGGGCCGAGCTGCCATACGTTGCCCGCCCGCCAGCGTCGGTATTCAACGAATTCGTACATATCGCGTCTGGTGGAACGCGGCAGCAGCACTTGCACCTTGTCGAGAAGGGAATATGCAGAACCGACGCCATAGAGCAGTGCCGCCGTTGCTCCACAAAACACGGCATCCGGTTCAACGACCGCAATAGCGGATGCCAATTGAAAGATGCGATCTTCGACGCCGAGGTCATTCCAATACGCGGGATCAGCGTAGACATGGTTGTAGAGTCGAATAATCATCTCTTTTTGCATGAGCGCGTAGGCACAGCGTTCATCCCATTTTTTGGTAGCTACAAACAGATGCCCGCCATGATGGGCCTCGAATAACCGGAAGAATAGCTCTGCTTGCGATTTGGAACAGCGTTTATCATGACTCATTTTCGACCCCATGGTCTCGAGGGGGAGTGAATGGCACTACGCTATCCCATATTTGGTCCGCCAGACCTTGCCATGAACTGACCAAAAGCTTGACGGGGCAGGTCAGAGTCATGAGTCGGAGCCAAACATATCGGCAAACGGTTGATTAGTGCCCCTCGGCGGCACTAAAAACCACCCTTACAGAAAGTTGCGGTGAAATAGTTCCTGAAAAGCTCGAATAAGCCTAAATCCAGGAACTATTTCACCGCAACTTAGGGGGGGATGGTGCTAGTGGCGGGATTGGTGGCGGAGCTTGTCGATGGTGGAGTCGGTGCTTCGGCTGC
>USPT01000189.1 GCA_900556705.1 uncultured Collinsella sp. | reverse complement strand
AATTACCGAGCATGCGATAACGCCGGCCATGAAGGCGATAAGGATGGGGCCAAGCAGAGAACGGCGGCCCGCGTCTTCCTCACGAGCCAGGTCGGGGCGATGTGTGGGCGCAGGCGCCTGGGCGCCTTGCGCGGGCACGTCGAGAATGCTGAAGGATGCCGTGCTGTCGGGGTCGATGGTGTGACGCGGCTGCGGGATCTTTGCCGGCGAGATGGACATGTCCGCCGGCTCACCGAGTGTGGCCGTGGCATCGGCCTTAGCCTCATCGGCCTCGGCTTGGGCCCAAGCCTGCTCAAAGGTCAGGGGTTCGGCGGCATCGGAGGCGGCATCAGGCTCGACAGCGGCATCGTTGCCGGCCTCGTCCTCGTCGCTCGACACGTCACGCGGCGTGGGCTCGTCCCACTCCTCGTCCGGAGCCTCACCCTCGCTATACCACCATTCAAAGTTATCGATATCCATACGGGGCGCCCCTTAGGCCTCGCAAATAAACACTCGCTAGTCTTATACCCCCAGACGGCACCGAAGCTCACCCGCGCCGGACACGAAAACCGTCACAACATTCGACGTTTTTCCTCGTTTTCGAGATTTTCATCGAATGTTGTGACGGTTTAGGCGGCAGCCACGCCGCGAATGTGACAAAGGGACTGTCCCTTTGTCACATTCTGTTAGAGTTGCAGGGATTGAATCCAGCTCATATAGCGCAACATGGGAGCAACTGCCTTGACCACCGCAACTTCGTCCACAACAGCATCAACCGCTGCCGCGCTTTCACCTGCGCGCACCAATCTTTGCCTGGCGCTGCTCGTGCTGTTGGGATTCTCGCTCGGCTGCTCCGAGTTCGTGGTCATCGGCATCGAAAGCGACCTAGCGACGGAACTCGGCGTATCGCTTGCCACCGCAGGCCAACTTATTAGCGTGTTCGCACTGATCTACGCTATCTCGACGCCGGTGCTCGCGCTCAGCACGGGGCGTTTTCGCCGCTACCAGCTGCTCGTGTGCTACAGCATCGTCTTTGTGCTCGGCAACCTGGTCATGGCGTTGGCGCCCAACTTCCAGGCGCTGTTCATCTCGCGCATCATCCTGGGCTCCGTCTCGGGCGCACTGCTCGCCGTGGGCGTGACGTACATCCCCGAGCTTCTGTCTCCGCAGCAAACTTCGCTTGCCATCTCGGTGGTATATGGTGCGTTTTCCGTGGCAATGGTCTTTGTCACTTCGATCGGCAAGTTTGTGGCCGACACGCTCGATTGGCACGTGGCCATGTACGGCACGCTGGCCTTTGCCGTTCTGATCTGCGGAGCGCTCGTGGCGTTTATGCCGCGCGCTGGACAAACCGACGAGCCCACCACTTTTCGCGAGCAGGCGGGTCTGCTACGCGAGCCGAGCATCATCACCGGCATGCTCATCTTTTTGTTTGGCGTGGGGTCGGTCTACGTTTTCTACGGCTACGTGACGCCTTATCTTGAGCAGGTGCTGGGCATGGGCACGGTCGAAGCCAGTACCACGCTCATGGCCTACGGCGTGTTCTGCCTGATCTCGAACATCCTGGGCGGATGGATCGATGCGCGCTTTGGCATGAAGGCGCTACTCGTGACGTTTGTGCTGCAGGCTGCAGCGTTACTCGGACTGTTTGCTGTGGGCGGCACCATGCCGCTCGCGCTGGTCTTTGTCTTTAGCCTGGCGCTGCTCATGTACCTGTTCTCGGTGTCGTGCATCACGCACTTTATGGACGTGGCACGCAGCCGCCATCCCAAGTCGATGGTACTCGCAAGTTCGGTTGAGCCCATGGCGTTTAACGTCGGCATCTCGTTTGGCACCGCAGTGGGCGGCGCCGTGGTAAGCAGCGTTGGCATTGCATATGTAGGCGCAGTGGGTGCCGCGTTCTCGCTTGTGGCCTGGGTGCTTACGCTGGTGACGATTAAGTTGGCTCGCTGGGAACGCAAGAGGGCGATGGCGCAGGCGTAGATGCGATACTCGAGCTCGATGATGGCGATCGAAAGGAAACCGCATATGCAACGCATTCTTTTTATCTGCTATGGGAACATCTGCCGCTCGACGATGGCCGAGTCGGTGTTTACCGAGCTGGTGCACCGCGCCGGGCGCGCGGGCGAGTTTGTCATTGATTCTGCCGCGACCTCGACCGAGGAGATCGGCAACCCGCCGCATCACGGTACCGTTGCCAAGCTACGCGAAGTCGGGATTCCCGTCGTCGCGCACCGTGCCCGCCAGGTGCGTCGCGCGGAGTATGGCGACTGGGACCACATTGTATATATGGATGCTGAGAACGCGCGCGGCCTGCGTCGCATTTTTGGCGACGACCCCGACGTCAAGATTACGCGCTTGCTCGATTGGACCGATCGCCCCGGCGACGTGGCCGATCCCTGGTACACCAGCAATTTCGATGCCACCTACCGCGATGTGCTCGCCGGTTGCACCGCTATGCTTGAGCAGCTGTAGGCGCTCGGGCGGCGCGGACACACGGGCCACGCCATCGGCATAAAACGAGCGTGGATTTTCTCCCACTTTGAGCGTTCGAGTGCGCTCTAAACGGAAGAAAATCCACGCTCGTTATCTCGGTGGGAGAAAATCCACGCTCATAAATCCACGCTTATGAATGTGGCAAAGGTACTGTCCCTTTGTCACATCCGGGACTAGCCCTAGACCGGCTTGACCTCCAACTTTATCCCCTCGGCACAGGAGTCGCCCAAAACATCCGAAAGGGTCCAGGTCGCATATAGCGGCAAATAGAGAACCGCTCCGTTGCGCTCAACGTTGCCT
>USPT01000188.1 GCA_900556705.1 uncultured Collinsella sp. | reverse complement strand
GCGATTGAGCTGACCGGATACGTGCGGTCCAGCCAGGCTCGCGCGCTGCGCACCGGCTCCACCAAGCTCATTGGCGTCATCGTGCCCAAGATCAACTCGGAGTCCGTGAGCCGCATTACCGCCGGCATTGGCCAGGTGCTCGGTCACCGTGGCTACCAGATGCTGCTTGCCAATACCGACAACGCGGCCGATCGCGAGCTCGAATACCTCGATTTGTTCCAAAACCACCCAGTTGATGGCATTGTGCTGGTGGCAACCATGATCACCGACGAGCACCATCGGGCGATTGAGTCGTGCCGCGTGCCCATCGTTCTGATCGGCCAGAATGTCGAGGGCGCGGCGTGCGTCTATCACGACGATTACGAGGCCGCCTTTGAGCTGGGCCATGCAATTGCGGGTCGCGTGGACGACAAGATCGCCTACATTGGAGTTACCGAAGAGGACCGCGCGGCCGGTTATGACCGCCGTCGCGGTTTTGAGGCCGGCTTGCGCGCCGCGGGCGTTGCGCTTGATCCGAGCCTGATTCGCCAAGGGTCCTTTACGCTCAACTCGGGCTATGGTGCGGCGCGTGAGCTGCTTTCCGTCGCTCCCGATGTTTCGTTTATCGCTTGCGCGACCGACACCATGGCGGCGGGCGCGCTGCGTGCCATTGATGAGGTTCGCGGCATGGGCGAGGGTATACACCGCGTGAGCGGTTTTGGCGACAACGCGTTTTTGCGCGCGCTGACGGGCGGCATTCCCACCGTGCACTATGGCTACCTGACCAGTGGCGTCGAGGCGACCAATATGTTGCTCAACACGCTCGATGGCGTTGAGGGGGAGAGCGGTCTCAAGACGCTCAAGCTCGGCCATCAGCTTATGAATGTCTAGTCCTTGATCGTGCCTGCCTACCTTTGAGTCCCCCCGTTTTTGTCCCAAAACTACCATTCGCCGGCTTTTTCCTACCGTTCACCCTACTATGAAAACGATTACAGACATATGAAACTGAAAACGATTACAGTGTAAGTGTCAAAGATGGCCGGGTGCACATGCGCCCGTTGGAGGAAAGGGAAGTCATGGACTACCGCAAATCAGCCCAAGAGGTGCTCGACAACATCGGTGGCGCCGACAACGTTGTTTCGGCCGCACACTGCGCCACGCGTCTGCGCCTGGTGATTGCCGATAATTCCAAGGTTAACAAGGAGGCCATCGAGTATGTCGATGGCGCCAAGGGCGTCTTTGAGGCCCAGGGCCAGCTTCAGATTATTTTTGGCACCGGCACCGTCAACAAGGTCTACGAGGAGTTCATCGCGCTTAGCGGCGTCGAGGCTGCCACCAAGGCCGAGGTCAAGAAGGCCGCGGCACAGCAGCAGAACATCTTTATGCGCGCCATTAAGGTACTCGGCGACGTCTTTGTCCCCATCATCCCCGCCATCGTGGCTTCGGGCCTGCTGCTGGGCATTATGAGCGCCCTCAACTTTATGGCCTCCAACGGCTTTATCGCGCTCGACACCAATAACTTTATCTATAAGATCGCCGACCTGGTCTCGGGAACGTCCTTTGGCATTCTGCAGATCCTGATCGGCTACTCCGCGGCTAAGGCCTTTGGCGCCAACCCGTACCTGGGTGCCGTCGTCGGCGGTGCGTTTATCAACTCCTCGCTGCAGAGCGCCTACACGGTTGCCTCCGAGGGCGTTCAGACCATGGTCACCGTCATTCCCGGCGTGTACAGCTTTGAGTGGGTCGGCTATCAGGGCCACGTGATCCCCATCGTTATCGCCTGCGCCATTCTGGCCTTCCTCGAGAAGCGCCTGCACAAGGTCGTTCCCGAGATGTTCGACCTCTTTGTGACCCCGCTCGTCTCCGTGTTCGTGACCGTCCTCGTGACGCTCGTTGCCGTCGGCCCCATCTTCGTCTGGGCCGAGAACGCCATCCTCGGTCTGATCCAGGCTCTGCTGACCCTGCCCTTCGGCATCGGTTCCTTTATCGTCGGCCTGTTCTATGCCCCCACGGTCGTTACCGGTATCCACCAGATGTACACCGCCATTGACCTGGGCCAGCTCGCCCAGTACGGCGTGACCTATTGGCTGCCCATCGCCAGTGCCGCCAACATCGCCCAGGGTGGCGCCGCGCTCGCCGTTGCCTTTAAGACCCGCGATGCCAAGATCAAGGGTTTGGCACTTCCTTCGGCCCTGTCCGCCTTCATGGGTATTACCGAGCCTGCCATCTTTGGTGTGAACCTGCGCTTCTTTAAGCCCTTCATCGCCGGCTGCATCGGTGGCGGTTGCGGCGCCCTGGTCTGCGCGCTCACCTCGCTTGCCGCTTCCGGCACGGGCGTTACCGGTATCTTCGGTATCCTGCTGTGCCTGGCCCAGCCCGTGCAGTACGCGATCATGTTTGCGGTCGCCGCGCTGGTTTCCTTTGGCGTCTCGTTTGTCCTGTACAAGGACGAGCCCAAGGCTTCCGAGCAGGCTTAAGAGCTTTTGATTGAAGGGTGCCCGCGGGTTGTATGCTCGCGGGCGTTTCCCGTATCTGGTGTCGATCTCTGGCGCCTTGTTACTTTCGATCCGTTAGGACTTTGATATGTCTAATGCACTTGGCCGCGACCTTGCAAAGCTGGTTGCCGCTGTTGACGCTGCCGCCTCTGAGTGCGGCCATGGCGCGTATGGCCAGCGCTTCCATATTATGCCGCCGGCGGGCTGGCTCAACGACCCCAACGGTCTTTGCCAGGCAGGCGGCGTGTTCCATGCCTATTTTCAGTATGCGCCGTTTGATGTCGAGGGCGGCGTTAAGGTCTGGGG
>USPT01000187.1 GCA_900556705.1 uncultured Collinsella sp. | reverse complement strand
CTCCCGCGGCCGCGGCGGCCCGCGCTGCATGAGCATGCCCTTCTGGCGCGAGGACCTCTAGGGTCTTCTAGGACCCGTACAGGTCTTAATACATACATCTAGCTGCCATTAGATGTCTCCCATTGGGGCGGTGCGGGTTTTCGCGCCGCCCCAATCTTGTATGAGGAACGTCAACACGGTTGGATGACTGCTTTTGTAAGGAGCTTGGCCATGGACATCAAGACGATTGGCGTTGAGGAATGGCTCAACGTTTGGGAGAAGAGCGCCACGTGGGACATCGCCCAGTCGACGATCTCGTCGCTCACCATGGGCGAGCTTCGCGCGCTCGATGAACAGGACGGCGCCACGTTCTACGATCGCCTGGACCGCGAGAAGATGAACTACGGCTGGATCGAGGGCTCGCCGGAATTTAAGGCCGAGGTTGCCAAACTGTATCGTCGCGAGGTCAATCCCGAACACATCTTGCAGACCAACGGCTGCACGGGTGCGAACCTCAACGCCATCATGGCCGTGGTCGAGCCCGGCGACCATGTGATTGCCGAGTGGCCCACCTATGCGCCGCTCTACGAGATTCCGCGCACGCTGGGCGCCGAGGTCGAGTACTGGGAGCTTCGTGAGGAGCTCGGCTGGAAGCCCGATATCGAGGAGCTTAAGCGTCTGGTTCGACCCACCACCAAGCTCATCTGCATTAACAACGCATCGAACCCCATCGGAACGGTGCTCGATGCCGATACGCTCGGCCAGATTGCCGAGATCGCCCGCTCGGTGGGCGCCTTTGTGCTTTGCGACGAGGTGTACCTGCCGCTGGAGAACACCGAGGCCTTTATGTCGATGGCCGACGTGTACGAGAAGGCCATCGTCACCAACTCGGTGTCCAAGACCTATTCGACTCCTGCGGCACGCGTGGGCTGGGTCGTGGCAGACGAAGAGATATCCAACCGTATCCGCACTTATCGCGATTACACCATGATCTGCGGCGGCGTGTTCAACGATGCCCTGGCAACTTATGTACTCGAGCACAAGGACAAGATTCTCGAGCGCAACCGCAAGATCGTGTTTGGCAACCGCGATATCGCGCAGGCTTGGATCGATACGCAGCATCGTGTCTCCTGGACGGCCCCGCAGGGCGTGTCCACCTCGTTCATCCAGCTGGATATTCCCGAGAACGACGAGGAGTTCTGCAAGCGCCTGCTGGCCGAGAGGGGAGTGCTGTTGGTTCCCGGTAGCCGCTTTGAGCTTCCCTGCGGCGCACGCCTGGGCTACTGCGCGAGCGAGGACGTTCTGCGCGAGGGTCTGAGGCTTTTGGGCGAGGCACTGGCGGAGTTCGATCGCTAGGATTCCGACGGCTCTCAAAGCCGCTCAAATCTGCCTGCGATTATCGATAACAGACCCGTTTCCCATGAAGGGAGCGGGCCTGTTTTTCTATACCGAGAAGTCAAGTTGTTACAAATGGGGCCGTAAAGCGAGCCGGTATCCGCTGGGCCTTATACTGAGTTTCCGGTGAACGGTATCAAGCGTCTGGTAAACGGTAATTTATTTACCAGAAATGAATAGGACAAACTTTTTTCTGAATAAAAATGAAAATGGTTGAGACGCGGTGTGAACCGCTAATTCTATTCATAGCTTTATTGGAAATATGCAATTTGAGGATGGTTTAACAAAGTTTAGTTCCATTTGATTTTAGGATTAAAACGCGTTTAAGCACGTAAATACGCTTTATTAAGATGAAGTGTGCCATGCGTGAAGTATATGTGTATGCCGTTCACCCCCTATGAAAAACCGTTCGGGGGCAAGGTGGAAGTATGAGCTGATTTTGGATATAAATATGTCGTCAGCAATAACGCCTCACACGGAGGGGCGCTAACGAATCGGCCCTGACAAGGGCCCGAAAGAAAGGTAGGAGGCCATGACGAAAGGTCTGCACGTGCCTTCCGAGATCGGCAAGCTCAGGAAGGTCTGCCTGCACCGTCCCGGCGACGAGCTCCTCAACCTGCCGCCCGACGAGCTCGAGCGACTCCTGTTCGACGACGTCCCGTTCCTGGAGGTCGCGCAGCAGGAGCACGACACCTTCGCCCAGATCCTGAGGGACCAGGGCGTGGAGGTCCTCTATCTCGAGAACCTCGTCGCCGAGGTGTTCGACCAGGTCCCCGGCGCCCGCGCCGAGTTCACCGACCAGTACATCGCCGAGGCCGGCATCCGCGGCCAGCACATGCCGCAGATCGTCCGCGAGAAGCTGGACTCCATCGAGGACAACCTCGAGTTCGTCAAGAAGACCATGGCCGGCATGACCAAGTCCGAGATCGACATGCCCCTCACGGCGTCCACGACCCTCGACTCCCTGGTCAACTCCGAGTCCGAGTCCGACCTGATCATCGACCCGATGCCCAACCTCTACTTCACCCGCGACCCGTTCGCGGTCGTCGGCGAGGGCGTCAACCTCAACCGCATGTACTCGGTCACCCGCAACCGCGAGACCCTGTACGGCAAGTACGTCTTCAAGTACCACCCCGACTACAAGGACGTCTCGCTGTACTTCCGCCGCGACTGCCAGTTCCACACCGAGGGCGGCGACGTGCTGAACATCAACGAGAAGACCCTCGCCGTCGGCATCTCCCAGCGCACCCAGGCCGCCGCTATCGACGTCATGGCCCAGAACATCTTCTGGAACTCCGACTCCAAGGTCGAGCGCATCCTGGCCTTCGACATCCCGGTCTCGCGCGCCTTCATGCACCTCGACACGGTCTTCACCCAGATCGACGTCGATAAGTTCACGATCCACCCCGCCATCATGGGC